>JAXJTP010000001.1:0-2108 GCA_036309525.1 Acutalibacteraceae bacterium
AGCGTGAGCTGTTCGTCACGTAAGTGACGAGTCAAGTCCTGTCACCTCGACCATAGAAAGTCAGTAAGCTTTGATTTACTGACTTTTTCTTTTTGAGAAAAACATAGCGTTTTGTCTGAAAAGCTATAGCAATAATATATTTTTATGTTATAATAGATTAAAGCAATAAAAGATAGGGTGATAGTATGAAGCTGAAGAATAATGGTATTTTTAATTTGAGTACATGGGAAAAGCTTGCACCTCCTATGGGTGGAGCTAAGCAATGGAAAGAGGGACGTTCTGCAATGGAGCTTGCACGATATTTGACAGCCGATTATCCGAATGTTCCAAAAGAAATTGAAAAGCTACTTCTTAATTTTACTGATGCTTCTTCTGAGCTTGATTGGGAAGCAGAATATGTAACAGACTTCAGCTCATGTAATCTTGGCAGAGGAGCAGGGCGAAATCATGACGCTTTTATGTTTAATAATGATGTTGTTGTAGGAATTGAAGCAAAGGCTGACGAAGCTCTGGGTACTCAGGTTATTGGTGAAGCTCTGAAAAAAGCAAGCGATAACAAAAGGCTAAGAATTAACGGAATGATTGAAATGATATTTCGAGATGAGCCTGATAATCACAAGGATATACGCTATCAATTAATTACAGCCTCTACAGCAATGCTTATTGAGGCTAAAAAGAGAAACGTGAGCAACGCAGTATTAATAGTAATTGCATTCAAAAAAGAAGGGTGCTACAACGAGGAGAAAATACAGCGAAATCATTCTGATATAGCAGTTTTTCTTAATGAAATTTCAGCTACTGCCTGTGGAGATTATTACCTGCTACCAACACCTTTTGGAAGTGAAAACGGCATTAAGCTTTATTTTAAGTACATAGAGGCTTTACTTGGTTAAGCATAGTAAATACCTTTGCTGTTTATGTTACCTCTGAGCTTGTCTGAAATAAAAAGGAGAAATATAATAATGATAAATAACATTCAACCTAATTATGTTTTAAGATTTAAAGACAGTAATAAGATAAGTGTAAAAAATGCTAGATATTATCTATCTAAGCTATTAGGAATTGCAGTTTTAGGTGTTGTATTTTATCTTATATTATATAAGAAGGAATTTTTGGAGGGATTTTTTTCAGGAGCAATATTTTCTGAGATAACAGCCATAGCTATGGTAATAATTCTAGGGATAAGCTTATTATTTGTTAAGGGTACAAAGTGTGTACCAATACCAGCTGAATTAAGATTTTACAATGATTATTTAGTGTTGTTTATTCAGAGAAAGCAGTATGATAAAAAGGATATAAAACAGGAATATTATGAAATAAGATATAAAGACGTTACCGAAGTACTATATTTCCTGAATAACCCTAATGAGATTATTCGTATATATGGAAATGTGAATTATATATGTTTTAGCTTTAATCCCGATGGCTCTTTACCTGCACAGCCTACAGAGGTTAACAGCTATCAGGGAGGAAATATTACTTTTTCTACAAATTTTAATACTATTGATTTTATAGCAGAAATTGAACGACATTCTCCATTACAGGTTAAAATTACAACTGCAATGTATTAAATGTTAAACAAATAGTATAATAATTATTTTATATACTGCTGTCAGGTAATTATTAATACTCGTGGTATATTAAGGTTGGTGAGCATTGGCTTGCTGACCTTTTTATTTTATATACACGGTATGTAAGCTGTTATAATAGATTGCTTTTAAAATATCAGCTGATATATTTGCTTTGCACTGTGCAATATAGCTATACAAAGATTAACAATATAGACAAAAATAATCTATTGACTAAGGTTTATGTTTGTTTTAAAATACTTATAATAAGAGTAATAAATTTTTGGCTTTTATCAGGTCGTATCTTTATAAATGTATAAAATATTAAGGGTAGTATAATGCTTAGTTGAAAGCAGGATTTTATTTAGGCTAGCTTAATAAGAAAGCCTCTTAATGCAAATAATATATTTGTAAGCTGTATTTCTGATAAAAGCTACTAGGTCGTATCTGAAAACTCAAAACAACTGTCTATTTCTACTAATACGGGCAATTTCTTCCCGAAAAATACTCGAAATATGTCAATATTTCTCCGTTTTTTCG
>JAXJTP010000002.1:0-17941 GCA_036309525.1 Acutalibacteraceae bacterium
ATCAAAACTTTTAAGCTGTCTTTCCTCTGGTGTGAGCGACAGCTCACACCTACAACCCCAAATTCATCTATCCTAGTATACTTCTATAAAACCCTACAAATGAATTAAACCTTTCTGTGTGGTAATACTACTAACAGCAATTATCACACAGGGAGGTTATTTTTTATGCAGTACAGCAAGGTGGAGATTTGTGGAGTAAACACTGCTAAGCTAAGAGTGCTGAAGGAGTCAGAAAAAACCGAATTGTTAAAAATTATGAGAGAGGGTACACCACACGAGCGTGCAAGAGCAAGAGAAGAAATGATAAGTGGAAATTTAAGGCTTGTACTTAGTGTAGTAAAACGCTTTACAAATCGTGGCGAATGTCCTGATGATTTGTTTCAGGTGGGCTGTATAGGGCTTATAAAGGCTATTGATAATTTTGATGTAACTGTAGGCGTTAAATTTTCTACCTATGGTGTACCTATGATAATTGGTGAGCTACGAAGATTTTTAAGAGATAACAACAGCGTAAGAGTAAGCAGAAGTATGCGTGATACTGCCTATAAGGCTATGCAGATAAAGGAGCAGATGACAGCAGATAATAACCGAGAGCCAACTATAGAGGAGATTGCAAGGGCACTTGATTTACCAAAGGAAAGCGTTGTGCTTGCCTTAGAGGCTATTGTAGAGCCTGTATCGCTATACGAGCCTGTTTTTTCAGACGGAAATGATACTATATATGTTATGGATCAGGTGGGTGACAATAATGATGAACGCAACTGGCTTGAGGAGCTTGCATTTAAGGACGCTATGGCTAGCTTGTCTGAACGAGAAAAGAATGTTTTGTCACTAAGATTTTTTAAGGGTAAAACTCAGATGGAGGTAGCTGAGGAAATAGGAATAAGTCAGGCACAGGTTTCTAGGATAGAAAAGGGTGCATTAAACAGGATAAAAAGTGAGATGTAAGAATGTCTTTAATTAAAATGAAAAATATAACCAAGCAATACATTATAGGTGACACCACCCTAAAAGCACTTGATAATGTAAGTGTTGATATTGATAAGGGTGAATTTGTTGCAATAGTGGGACAGTCTGGCTCGGGTAAGTCTACGCTTATGAATATTTTAGGCTGTCTTGATACTCCCGAAAAGGGCGAATACTACCTTAATGGTAATAATATCCTGAAAGCTAAAGCACGCAGGCTTAGTGAAATTCGAAATAAGGAAATCGGCTTTATATTTCAAAGCTTTAATTTAGTAAGCTCACTTTCAGCTATCGAAAACATAGAGCTACCGTTAATGTACCGTGGACTAAGCAAGGAAAAAAGAAAAAGCCTTGCAAATGAGGCTCTGAAAATGGTTGATTTATCTGGCAGAGAGCACCACTTGCCTACACAGCTGTCGGGTGGTCAACAGCAAAGAGTAGCAATAGCCAGAGCAATAGCCTCATCTCCACCACTTATCTTAGCAGACGAGCCTACCGGCAACCTTGACGTAGGCTCGGGTAAAGAGATAATGAATATATTGTTCAAGCTTCATAATCGTGGCAAAACCATAGTAATGATAACCCACGATAACAAAATAGCCTCAACCATACCAAGAGTTATAGAAATAGAGGACGGAAGGATAAAATAGCAGTCATAAACCCATAATTTTATGCGTATTATTAAAATTGTCAGAATGAATTAAAGTATAAAACCAGCTACTAAAACATTGTACTATTTAAATAAAGCTGTATGTGAAAAAATATAATAATTATTCTAAAAAATTTCTTTTTTATTCAATTTTCTGATATTTAATTGTGAACAAATAAAGAACAAAGGTTTCTTGGAACTGTTGCATAAACCAAAATACATTTTTTGTTGACAATCACAAAATATGTGCTATAATATAATCAACAAGGAAAAATAAACCAAATAAATCCTTGTTAATTAAAGCTCCGAAATGAGATTACAAGGTCCAGAGTAGGCACGAAAATTTAAAGGAGGAATTTTTTATGACACCAATTATTGAACTACACGACATCGATGTTACCGAATTCCTTGCTGTGCTTGATACATGCCAGGGCAACGTATTTCTAGTAACAAGAGAGGGCGATCACTTAAACCTAAAGAGTAAGCTTTGCCAGCTTGTTGGTCTAACACAGCTTATCGAGGGTGGTAAGATTGCAGAGGCTTACATCGTATGTGAAAACGCTGATGATGAGGCTAAGCTGTTCAGATTTAACCTATATAACGATATAGGTGACGCTGAAATTAAAAAGTAATTGAATTTAGTAAATAACATCTAAATAAACAGCACAATAATTCCTCACTGCTATGGTGAGGGATTTTTTGTATAGTGTAAACTAGCGTTTTATACAAAAATAAGAATGTGTGATGTTTGTTTGTATTAAAAATAAGGAGAAATAGCTATGACAGAGATAAATAACGAGATGAAAAGTGTACTTGAAGAAATCAAGGCGAACCCTGAGGTTGTTGCAATAGCTATTGCAGGCTCAAGAGCTAGTGGTAATAGTGACAGCAAATCTGACTATGATGTTTATGTTTACTGCAATAATAACAACCACCTGTCAGAAGAAATAAGAAACAGCATTTACAGTAAATATTGCAAAGAAATCGAGGTAGGCAACAAGTATTTTGAATATGAGGATAATGTTGTGCTTAATTGTGGAATACCAGCTGATATTATTTTCAGAAGTCTGGAGATGATTAAAAATATTCAAAAATATATTGTAGATGACTGTGGTGCAAGGCTTGGCTATACCACAGCGTTTTGGCATACTCTTATGGTTAGTCAGATTTATTTTGATAAAACAGGTGAGTTTACAAAAATACAGCAGAAATATAATATTCCATACCCAGAAAAGCTAAGAAAAAATATAATAACAAAAAATATGAAAATGCTAAGTGGTGTTTTGCCTTCTTACGATAAGCAAATTAAAAAGGCTGTAAATCGTAATGATTTTGTAAGCATATGCCATAGAACAACTGCTTATATAGAAAGCTATTTTGATGTTATTTTTGCACTCAACAGAATGACACACCCAGGAGAAAAAAGACTTGTAGAAATTTGTAAAAATAAATGTAGCCTTTTGCCAAAGGCTTTTGAGGAAAATATAACAAGACTTTATAAAAATATGTATACAGGCTATGACCTTGCAGTGCTTGACGAAATGTATAGCAACCTAAAGGAGCTTGTAGACGAAAGCCTCTGATATTTACTATATAATATAGTTCTTATTTTGTTATGTTTTGCCTGTTTTTAATGCTGATTACTATATAGCCTTAACAATATGAATAAAAATTCATATAAAAGTAGTGGTAATTTGTTTTAAAAAATGTTAAAATAGATTGTATTGCAAAGGGGTGACAGCTATGAACGATAACTTAAAATCAGGCTCGCTATCAGCACTTGAAAACGCTATGAAAAATGGCAGACTGCCACACGGTGTAGTGCTTGAGTCTAATCAGCCACAGCTGTTACAGCAATATGTAAAAAAATTAAGCAAATGGGCTGTTTGTAAAGGTGATATAAAGCCTTGTGAGGCTTGTAGTCAATGCAAAAAGGTAGAAACCGAAAACCACCCCGACATCTATACAGCACAGCTTGCAGGAAAAACAGAAGTAGTAAATGTAGACGAGATAAGAAAAATCTGCAATGACGCTTATATAAAGCCTAACGAGGCAAAAACAAAGGTGTATATAATACCTAATGCCGATAAAATGCAGACACAGGCACAGAATGCCTTTTTAAAGGTGCTTGAGGAGCCACCACAGAATATATTATTTATATTGTGCTGTACCTCATCACAACAGCTTTTGCTTACAATTCGTTCACGAGTAACGGTGTATAAGCTAGGTGCTGACACAGTTGCAGACGAAAACGCACAAAAAGCTACCGAAAAGGCACAGCAGATAGCAAGGGCTATTACAGCTACAAAGGGCTACGAGCTTTTATGTGCCACATTGCTTACCGACCGAGCATTTGCTAAAAATGTACTTAACAAGCTTTTACTGATTGTAAACAATGCCATAAAAGCAAAGGTGGCTAATATAAATTGCAACGATGTTGAACAGCTTTTGGCTGACAGTCTTAATACGCAAAATTTAATTAAAATTTCAGATATAATTACCACAGCACAATCAAGAATTAACAGCAATATAAATATGAATCTGTTTTCGTCGTGGCTTTGTGCTGAATTAAGGAGGCAAAAATGACAGAGGTAATAGGTGTAAGATTTAAAAACGTTGGTAAAATATATTATTTTGACCCTAATTCAACACCACTTGAAGCTGGTGATTATGTAATAGTTGAAACTGCACGAGGTGTAGAGTGTGGTCAGGTGGCAATGGCTAATCGTGAGATTAACGACGAGGAGATTGTTCACCCACTAAAAAAGCTGATAAGAAAAGCAAACGAGGAAGACCTTCAAACTCTTAAGGAGAACAAAGAGAAGGAAAAGAAGGCGTTTGAAATCTGTCAGGAAAAGATTTCACAGCATAAGCTTGATATGAAGCTTGTAGATGTTGAGTATACACTTGATAATAATAAAATTCTTTTCTACTTTACAGCTGACGGCAGAGTTGATTTCAGAGCCTTAGTAAAGGATTTAGCGTCTGTATTCCGTACAAGAATAGAGCTAAGACAGATAGGTGTAAGAGATGAGGCTAAAATGCTTGGTGGCTTAGGTGTATGTGGCAGACCATTTTGCTGTTCATCATTTATGGGCGAATTTCAGCCTGTGTCAATAAAAATGGCAAAGGAGCAGGGCTTGTCACTTAGTCCTGTAAAAATATCTGGCACCTGTGGCAGACTTATGTGCTGTTTAAAGTACGAGCAGGAGGCTTATCTGGATTTGCTTAAAAGAACACCAAAGGTTGGTGCTATTGTAAGCACACCAGACGGTAAGGGCACAGTAGTAGAGCAAAATCTGCTTACAGGTATGCTAAAGGTAAGTCTTGATAAATCACAAACAGCTGTACCTGCTACCTATATGGTAAAGCAGGTTAAGATTATAAAGGACGGTCAGATTCGTCTTGACAGAAGTGAAATAGAGCAGTTAAAGGGCTTAGAGGAATAATATTAAGTACATTATCATATGTATAGTTTTATAAGAACAGGTAAAAATATAATTTTAAAAAGTTTGTGAAAAGTGTTGCTTTTTTTCGAAGTAGTGTTAAAATATGATTGTAAGATTGTTCGAGGAGGTGTTTTATAATGGCTTATAAGATTAACGACGATTGCATTTCATGTGGTGCTTGTGCTGCTGAATGCCCAGTAGAGGCTATCTCTGAGAGCGATAGCAAGTATGTTATCGATGCTGATGCATGCCTTGATTGTGGTGCTTGTGCAGGTGTTTGCCCAGTAGGTGCTCCAGTAGAGGAATAATTTTTAAGGATTACATATATCCCAAAATATTATCAAAGAATAGCACGGTAGAAATACTGTGCTATTTTTTTGCGAATTTTTAAGAGGTATAATATGGATAAGAATATAGAAGAAAAAATACTGTACTTAATGAATTTTATAGATGATTATATGGAAAAGGCTGTGTATGAGGTGTTAGCAGATTCAAAGGAGGATCCACAGTATTCTGCTGTTACTACAGCAAATATTATAAAATGCTATATAGATGTTATGAAGCATTTTGATGCAGAGCTACCATATTCTGATATAAAGGAATATTTCGAGGATAGTCTTTTTACAGCTGAAGAATATAAAGCCTTTGAGAACAGCAGAATTAAAGAATCAGAGTATTATGTAGGCAAAATTTATTAATTTATAAATCAACATAATTTTAAATTTTTGTTGTTCAGTTTAATCTTTTTAAATTTTATAATTAAATTGTAAAATTTAAAGGAGGTCATCATTATGAACACAGATAAAATTTATGCAGAATCAGTAGCAAAGGAATATGCTCCAAAGGATAATTCTAAAATTGTGGCATTACGCAAGCTTGACAGAAAGGCAAAATTGCCAGCAACTATTTTTACCTATACATTTGGTATTGTGTCTTCTCTTGTAGCAGGGCTTGGTATGTGCTTGTCAATGCAGGTTATAGGTGGTACAACACTTCTTACTGTGCTTGGCATAGTGCTGGGTATTATAGGCTTTGCAGGCGTTAGTGTTAATTATCCAATCTATAAAAAGCTTTTAGAAAAGGGTAAGCAGAAATATGCCTTTGAAATTGTTGAGCTTGCCCGTGAGATAAGCGAGCAACAGTAAAGGTAAAGCCTGACCTAAGGGAGGCTGTTGAATGAATAAAAACGAAAGCAAGTATTTTAACACTGCTGTTAAAATGGACAAGGCTCTGATAGCTTTGCTTGAAAAGAAGGATTTTGAGTATATCACAATCAAAGAGATTTGCGAAACAGCTGGTGTAAATCGTTCTACATTTTATTTGCATTACGAAAGCACAGGTGACTTGCTAAAAGAAACAACACAGCATATTATCGACAACTTTTTTAAATATTTTTCGGTAGATTGCAAAAGCATAACAAATAAATACAGCAACTGTGATTTAAAGGATTTGGTATTTGTAACACCTGAATATTTATCGCCCTATCTTACCTATGTAAAGGAAAATCAGCTTGTTTTTAAAACCTCTCTTAAGCATTTAGGCTCAATGGGCTTTAGTGGAGTTTACAACGATATGTCTGAATTTATCTTTAACCCTGTATTAGAACGCTTTGATTTTCCCACAGCAGAAAGGGAATATATTCTTAAATTCTACCTTACAGGCATTACAGCAGTTGTTATGGAATGGTTGAAAAACGACTGTAAAGAGCCTATAGATAGTATCAGCAAAATTATAATTCAATGCGTTTTAGGTAATGACAACGCATTTGATAATCCTGTTTTTAACAAATAACAGTAAAGACAGACTTAGCAAGCTTTATTAAGCTAAGTCTGTCTTTAAATTTATATAGGCACAGAAAATATGTTTCTGTAAGCAATAAATAGCTTTACATAGCTTTGCAAATATTGTAAAATGTAATTATAAAAATTATAAATTAATTTGTAATACTGGTAAGTATTTATAAATGCGAGTAATATTTAGGGGTTAAAAGAGGTGTGATATATATGAAAAAGATAGATTTTAAAAAAATTAATTTGAAAAAGATTAATTTTTATTCTTGTGTTGCTGTTTCTGTGCTATCTGGTATAGGTATATTGCTTGGGTTTGTTTCAACGCTTGTTTTGGGTAATACTAACGAAGCTATGTTTATGATAGATGTCGTGTATACTGTTTTGGTTTTATGTACAGCTTTTAATTCACCGATAATTATTATACTTTTTTTGATTACGTTAATAAAAGAATTTTTCGAGTGGAATGAAAAGTCTTTTTCAACAGTTGTTGTACCATTTATAGTTTATATTATAATGGGTCTTATGTATTTTTTTTCTATTTTTATATTCCATTAAGGTCCTTTTTCTTGAAGCTAAAAAGTGGTGTAATATATGAAAAAGGTTCATCTTTATTTTTGCTTTGTCCTGTGGGCGTTATGGCTTATAGGTATATTGCTTTTAGGGTTATGTCATTTAATTTTTAATTTGGGTGGCAATGAAAATTTCTTTTTTTGGCATATAGCAGAGCCATATAATAGTTTTATGATATTGTTTTATCTTTTACCAATAGAGCCGATAATGTTTGTTATTGCTTTAATAGCAGAAATTCCAAAATGGAAAAGAAAATCATTTTTAACTGTAGTTTTACCATTTTTTGCTACAGTTATATTTTGGCTTATATATTTAGGCTTGTTTGTAGCAGGTACGGGTGGAGTTTAAAATGTTGAAAATTATATTGTTTTTGATTGCCTTTTCTTTTTCGGCATATATCACATTCAGAAATAGCACTATTTACATAGCAGACAAAATTGGAATTAATCAAAGATTTTATCCAACGCATTATATAAAGCTAAACAATGCTATGTATAAATTTTTGAAAACCAAATCAAAAGAAATTCCTAAATTTCTTTATGCTGAGATGTTTGTGGTGTTGGTTTTTGGTGCGTCCTTTTTTGTAAATGTTATGGTATTTGTTTTTTCGGGCTTAAACGGAGAAATAATATGGGATTTACTTGTTGCCGAAGCGTGGCTGGCATTTATCAATGTGCTTTATTTAAGTGCAGGCTACCTGTTTTATAAATATGTAAGATAGAGATAAATAGTAGCCTATATGCTTTGATATAGGAGGATTTCAAAATGTCAGTAATTCTATTGACGTTAGCAGGCTTTTCTTTTTCAGCATATATCACATTCAGAAATTGCACTAGCTACATAGCTGATGAGGTTGGAATTAATCAAAAATTTTATCCAAAGCACTATATTAAATTAAATAAAAAGCTTTATAAAATACTTAAAACAAGATTTCGAGAAATTCCAAAATTTCTTTATGTAGAGCTGTTTCTGCTGTTTATTTTTATTGCGTGGTTTCCAATAAATAGTACAGTATATTTTTGTTCGGGCTTCAATGCACAATTAATATGGAATTTACTTGTTATAGAGAGCTGTGTTATAATAATTAATCTGCTTTATTTAAGTGCAGGCTACCTGTTTTATAAATATGTAAGATGAAAATTAATAGAATATCTGATTGATTAAACCACTGATTTGCAAATGTGAATCGGTGATTGTTTTATTTATAACTGCTTCTGTGAAAATACATCTTTTTAAATTACTAATAACGTATATATTATTAATTTTGTTGTGGATTTGTTGAAAAAGTATAAGGTACATTATATAATTAAAGCAAGAATTATATAAATAAAAGGTGGAAGAAAATGAATGAATTTCAAAATATAATAGACGAGGTGCGTAATGTAGTAAATGGAAAGGATAATGCCATTGTTACTGCATTGCTTGCTATTTTAGCAAACGGAAATATCCTTATAGAGGATATTCCCGGTGTGGGAAAAACTACAATGGCTCTTGCCTTTTCAAAGGCTCTTGGCTTGGATTATGGCAGAGTGCAGTTTACACCAGATACACTTCCGTCTGATATTACAGGCTATGTTGTATATGATAAAAGCAGTGGAAAAATGACATATAACAAGGGTGCGATATTCTGTAATCTTTTTCTTGCTGACGAATTAAACCGTACCTCAAGCAGAACACAATCTGCTCTGCTTGAAGCAATGGAGGAACAGCAGGTAACAGTAGAGGGTACAAGCTATCAGCTTGAAAAGCCGTTTTCTGTTATTGCAACGCAAAACCCTGTTGGTGCGTCTGGAACACAGCTTTTGCCAGACTCCCAAACAGACCGTTTTACAGTAAGAATTTCTATGGGATACCCTGATTTTAACGCTGAATGTCAAATGCTTTTAAACCGAAGCACAGAAAATCCACTTGATAGCGTAAAATGTGTTGTAACAAAGGAACAGCTTGTAGAAATGCAAAAGGCTGTAAAGGCTGTTTATGTTCATAAGGATATGGCTGGCTATATTGTAGCATTGATAAGCTCAACACGAAATAACAGATATATTTCAAGAGGTGCAAGCCCAAGATCTACTCTGTCACTTACCGATATGACAAAGGCTGTTGCCTTTGCAAGTGGTCGTGATTATGTTATTCCAAAGGATGTAATAAGCGTTTTTGTAAGCACCCTAAACCATAGAATTATACTGAGTGATGAGGCTGTATTACAGGGGCTTACAGCTGAAAAGATTTTGTACGATATAATCAAAAAAGTAAAGGCACCCAGAATATAAGGCAGGTAGGGTATGATTAAGAATATTTTACTTTACTTAGTGGTGCTACTGTCTGTTTTTGTGTTCAGCATATTTTATACAGAATGGTTTTCGTGGTATTTGCTTTTGGTTGTGCTGTGTATTCCAGTTTTTTCTTTGGTATGTAGCCTGCCATTTATGATAGTAACTGCTGTAAGAGGTCTTTATGTTACTGTACCAAAGGAAATTACTGTGGGAGAAAAGCTGAATATAGGTGTAAGCTGTTGCAATGGTAAAGGCTTTTTTTGCCCTTTAATGAAGATAAATTTTAAGCTTTCAAACGATTTTTCACATTATAAAAAATGCTATAAATTTTTGTATGGTGGCTTTTCAGAAAAAACTGCTTATAAAAAAACAAATGCTCCTACACGTAGCTGTGGTTGCCTGAAAATAAAGGCAAAATATGCTAAGCTATATGATATGCTGGGGATTTTCTTTATTCCTGTAAGGCTTAACAGCTATAATGAGGTTTTAATAATGCCTAAGGAAGAAAAGCCCTATGTACTGCCAGATACAGACAAAATGGAAATTATTGGCTACAAGCCAAAGCCAAGTGGCTTTGCAGATGAATATGATTTAAGAGGCTACCAAAGAGGTGACAGCCTGAAAAATATTCATTGGAAAATTTCTGCAAGATATGACGATTTGATTGTAAAGGATCCTAGCACACCAATATATAAGCCGTTGGTTTTAAAGCCCGTTATTCTTGGTAATAAAAAGGACGATATTACTTTGGGTAAGCTACTTTATTCAGCAAATCATTTAATTGAAAATAATTCCACCTTTTACTGTATTTCACCAGATGATAAAATCTGTGAAATTAAAAATAAGGAGGATATAAAAAGCTTTTTATTTCATATTTACGAAAATAATTCAATTACATCGGCTGTAGTTGATATGAATAATATAGTTACTTACACTATAACTCATAAAACAGAGGTGGTGAGTGGCTGATGAAAGAAAGAATTACAGATATTGTAGATGGCTTTTTTATATTTTTGCTTGTAGTGTGCTCGTTTCAGTGCCTTGTGTCATCATTTGATATAAATATAAATTTGACGATTGTAGCTGTTTGTGTTGCAATGTTTACATTTGTGTTTGCACTTATAACAGTCAGCGAAAAAAACACTATAAAATATTTTATTATTCTGGGTGTTATTTTTATTGTGTATCAGCTATTGATGAATTTTTTAACAGATATAATAGTTGAACAGCTTAAATATACAGTAAATTCTGTGTTGAAATTGTATTCGAGATATATGGTTGTGCCACAGTCAATAGGTGAGATTTCAGAAAAAACAGATGGTGCAACAGCTTTATTTGTTGTTTTGTCGTTTCCAGTGTGTGGCTTACTTACTGTATTCAGAATGAGGCTAAAAAAGCTTTTACCTGTTGTTGCTACTACTATTGTAATGATTTTACCTTGCTTTATACTTGTAAATACCTTGCCAAAGCTTTTGCCCTTGTTTACAGTGCTGGTAATGCTTTTTACAATGTATATAGGCTCTATGGTACATCATACAAACTCAGACTACACTGGTGTAGTAAGCAGTGTAGTAGCTGTTTTAATGTCGGTGGTTATAGTAGTGGTATATATTATCAGCCCTGCTGACCAATATGAAAGAAAGCAATGGCAGGACGATTTACTTAACATTACCGAAAGTGCACTATTTGAACGTAATAGTAGCCTGCATTCTAATGAGAGTATACGCAAGGATATTGATTTGTCAGATATTGGACCACTTGAAAAAACGCATACCAAGGTTATGTATATAAAAAGCCCTAATTCTGGCATAGTTTATCTTAAGGGTGTAGCCTATGCAAATTATGAAAATAATAAATGGTCTATTCTTACAAGAGAACAGCTAAAAAAATACCCTACTGATTTTAATAGTGCTACTATGACAAAAAGCTTTAATCTGATAGAAGAAACTATGAAAATAAAAACAGTAGGTAAAGAGGGAGTAATTTATACACCATATTATCTGTCATCTGTTCCTGATTTTGGAACAAGCGAATATGATGTATTAATAGGCAATTATAAAGAAAAAATAAATTACGAAGTAAACTATAAGCCTTTTTGGGTTAATGAGTATTTTCCGACAGTTGACGATACACTGGACAATAATTCTGGAAATTATAGCTTTAACTGTAACCAAGGCTCAAGCTTTACAAATTATAAAAACTATGTTTATCGAAATTACTGCAAGCTTCCAGAGGAATTAAAGGCTGAAATTCTGGAGTATATGAATCCGATAATGTCAGAGCATTTCTACGGAGATGATTTTTTATATTTATCAACAGAGACAATTGTAGAGTATGTTAGCTGGTATGTAAAAAAATCTGCAAGCTATTCTCTTGATACACCAAAGGTACCACAGGGCACAGATATTTCTCTATGGTTTTTAAAGGAAAGTGACACAGGCTATTGTACACATTTTGCTACAGCTACAGCTGTTATACTACGAGCGTTAGATATTCCTACAAGGTATGTAACAGGCTTCTGTGCGTATGCAAAGGCAGATACTACAACAGAGATTACCTCTGACGACGCTCATGCATGGGTTGAATACTTTGATGACGAGATGGGCTGGGTGCCTATTGAATCAACACCACAGGATTTCAATATATCAGATGTTGCAGACAGCCCTACTGAGCCTACTGCACAGGAAGAAACAAAGCCTACTGACCCTCCTACAGAATTGCAGACAGAGGAAACAACACGTAGCCCTAAAATAATACCTGCTGAATCTGATTCAGATAAGCCTGTTAAGGTGTTTATTGCTATTCTTAACGTGTTAGCTGTTGTAATTATTATAGCAGTATTGGCTATAATAGCCTTGCTAATCAGACGAAATATAGTGCTTAAGCTAAGAAAGCGTAGCTTTGCAGAGGGAGATTGCAATACTCGGGTGAAATATCTATACAGATATATTCTAAAAACAGCAAAGCATTCCTATGTGCCTGTGCCAGATGAGATTAAGAGCATTGCCGAGAAGGCACGCTTCAGCAATACAACGCTAAGCGATGATGAGCTTGATTTGGTGCTAGCCTTTACCGAAAGCCGAGAAAAACAGCTTATGACAGAGGAGTCTGAAATCAAAAGGCTATACTTTAAATATATTCTTGTTCTGGCTTAGGCTGGAGCAAAAAAGCTTTTTTGCACACCCAATTTATGTTGTTAATTGGGTGTGTCATTTACAAAATCAAATAAAAATGCCAATAGCTTAAAGCTTTTAAATTATAGCTATTATGGGTACTTTATTTATATAGACAGCATTTGATAAAATATTTATACAATTAGTATAACAATTAATTGATTATTGGGAGATGATAATTTGTTTTGGGATTCAAGCTATATTTTAGTAATACTAGGAGTAATTATTTGTGCGATAGCCTCGGCTAATGTTAAAAGCACATTTAATAAATTCAACAGGTACAGAAACGCAAGAGGTGCTACAGCACAGGACGTTGCAATTAATATTTTGCATAACGCAGGAATATACGATGTAAGAGTAGAGAGAATAAGAGGAAATCTTACAGACCATTATTCACCAAAGGAAAAGGTTTTGCGATTGTCTGATAGTGTGTATAATTCAACCTCTATTGGTGCAATAGGTGTTGCAGCTCACGAATGTGGTCATGCTATTCAGCATCAGGAGGGGTATTTCCCGATAAGACTAAGAGCTCTTTCTGTACCGATTGCAAATATAGGCTCATTATTCTATTGGCCATTGATATTAATAGGCTTACTTCTTGGCTATATGGAGCTGGCACAGGTAGGTGTGCTTTTGTTTTCGTTTGTTGTTGCGTTTCAGCTTATAACCCTGCCAGTAGAATTTAATGCTTCAAAAAGAGCACTTAATATTTTAAGTGCAACAGGTACCTTGACAGCCGACGAGCTTACAGGAGCCAAAAAGGTATTGAATTCAGCTGCACTTACCTATGTTGCAGCACTGTTTTCTTCTATTTTACAGCTGTTAAGATTACTATTGCTTACACAAAGAAGAAACAACAGGGATTAACCTCATATAAAATATAGCGTTGTCCAAAGCAACAGAATGCTTGGACAACGCTATAGCTGTTTTGAAAAATCAAAAGCACCACCTTGGCTGAGGGTGGTGCTTTTTGTTGAATATTAGCTTATTTTTGCTGTTGGATTATTTGTTTATTAATCGCTATTCTCTGTATCAGTATCATTTTTCGAAAATATACAGCCACAATAATTTTGTCTGTACAGGTTATATTCCTTTGATAAGACTATAGAGCGTTTGTATCCGTTTTTCTTCTTGAAATCACTTTGCAGATATGGTACATCATATTTTTTAGAAAGCTCTATGCCTATATTATTAATAAGCTTAGCATTTTTTAGTGGGCTTATTGTAAGCGTAGTTGTAAAGTAGTCGTAATTACCTTGCTTTGCAGTTTCTGCTGTTTTGCTTAAACGCAGATTAAAGCATTTAGCACATCTTGCACCACCCTCAGGCTCATTTTCTAAGCCCTTGCTGATGTCAAAAAAGTCATCAGGAATATATTCTCCCTCTAAAAATTCTACAGGATTTTCAAGTGGCATACTCTCAATAAGTCGCTTTTGCTCGTTGGCTCTGTATCTGTATTCGTTATCAGGTGAAATATTAGGGTTATAATAAAAAACGGTTATTTTAAAATACTTTGATAAATACTCAATAACATAGCTACTGCACGGTGCACAACAGCTATGTAAAAGCAGTGTAGGAGTTATATTATTACTCTGTATTCTATCTAGCTCTTTATCAAGTATTTTCTGATAATTTATATTGTTCATTTAGCTTCTCCCAATATAAAATTCTCCAGCTCGGTATATGTGTGTGCTATTTTATCAGCACCAGCCTCAACAAGCTCGGCTTCACCTCTGAAGCCCCATGTACAGCCTATAACATCAAGCTTGCCATTTTGTGCTGTCAGTACATCAACATTGCTGTCGCCTATATATACTGCTTCTGACTTTTCAGCACCCATTTTATCAAGTATTGCGTTTAATGAGTCAGGATTTGGCTTGATAGCATATTCCTCCTTTTTACCCCAAGCCTCTTTAAAGGTGATATTTGGGAACAGCTTATCAAGTATAGTTTTTACAAATATATCGGGCTTGTTTGAAAGCACAGCCAAGGTAATACCCTTGCTTTGTAAATTTTCAAGCACCTGCTCGCTTAATGGATATGCACAGGTTTTATTTACTACATTAGCACTGTAATATTCATCAAAATCAGCCTTTATTTTTCTTACAATGGCTTCATCGTCACATTTGCTGGCTCTTTTAACAAGGTTAATTATACCCGAGCCAACCATTTGCTTATATGCTTCGGTTGGATATGCTTCAAATCCATTTTTATTCAGTGCGTAATTTACTGAGTCTGCTAAATCCTCAAGGGTATTAGCAAGTGTTCCGTCAAGGTCAAATATAGCGTATTTATACATTGCGTAGCTCCTTAAAATCCATAATGCCTTTTGATATAGTCATCTTCAATATCGTCAGCCTTAGCTTTTTTCTTTTTTTCACCCGTATCACTCTGTTTAGAGATGTCTGGTGTATTATCAGTGTTGCTTGCCTCAAGTGCATTTAATTTACTGTTGTACTTTATAAGCATAATTATAGTTAAAACAGAAATCAGAATAATTACAGCACATATAGAGCAATAAATAGCAATACCCGTTAAATATGGTGTTGTTGCTGAGTAATTCATAGAGAAATTACCACCCTCAATAGTAGCAGTATAGCTGTTATCCTTATTCATTCTGGCTGTTGAGCTTGTGTTGCTTGCCTTGTTTGTTATATTAAGATTTCTTATATATTCCTTGCTTTCGCTTACAGCTGTATAGTTAATTTTAATATTACTGTTTGCACCTGTAAGCATATGAGAAATATTTACATTATCTGTAACATTTATATCGGTTACAACAGATAAATCGTTTGTGCGAGTTGAGCAGTCAAAGCTGTTGCCACTTCCGAACAAATCAGAAACTGCACTGCTTATCTCCTTTGCTGAGCCTTGCTGTGTAATTCTGCAAGCCATTCCACCCTCTACAGACTCCTTTGAAACAGTAAAGCCCTTAACAGCAAGAAAATTGTAGGCATAATCCAAGCCCCTTTGACCTGTATTACGGTCGTAGACAAAATCAACAGAACGCTTAAAGCTATCCTCGCCTAAATCAATAAGCCTTATGTTTATACCCTTTATAGTGTACTGCATACCATCAGGCACCCTTATATCGTATACACCATTTGTATCTGTTATCTTGTAGGTGCTGTTTGTCCATATACCACAGGTTGCCCATTCACCATTGCTTAAGCCTACACCCTCACCATGAGTAGTTTCCTTTGGTAGCGTGTAGTTGTAGTTCATCTGAACAGGCTCCTCTGTACCAGAAACAAAGGTTAAAAGGTCAATTCTCTCCTGAAAAACCAGCTGTTCAGCAAGTGGGGTACTGCTTTTGTTTTGGTCGCCATAGTAAATGCTTTCGTTATGGCAATCTACAAAAAGCTTTGTGTACTCCTGTAGCTTTGCTATATCTATTTTTTCATACTTAACAGTAAAGTCCATACAGTCGTTATTCTGCTTCCATACAGCCACACCCTCGGGATTAATCCTTGATGTCATAAGCTCCTGTAGCGATGCACCCAGCTTATTATATGTTGCTATTGGCACAGACAGTGTCATAGCTCTGTCGTAAAGAGTGTTTTTGTGATTGGTAGTATCTATTGTAACGCTTCTTACAGCCTCGCCCTTAACGGTAGATGTATTAAGAATAGATTCTTTACTGCTGAATACCTCCTTGTTATATTTTACAACATTTGAGGTAGATTCACTTTCAAGCTCTATTTTAGAGGTCTGCTGATACAGGGCATCATCAAGCCACTTAACAAGCTCCATGCCGTCATAATCCTCTTTATAATAGGTACCCTTAGAAAGCACAGTATTTGTATAGCCATAGGCAACTGCTATCTGTCTGCCGATTATACTGGCTACCTTGGTTTTATATTCGTCAAGAGAAGAAAACGAGAGAACAAACATGCATTTATATGCTCCGTCTGCCTTTTCTGTACGATAGCTCAGGTTATTAGGGCATTTTTCCTTTACTGTTGCTTCTATTGTTTTTTGCTTTTCTTCGTTGTTTGATATGGTTTTATCAAATTCAACAGTAACAACACGCTCACCTACAAAATTATCCGAAATTTTCATCAGATTTTCTACCTTGGTGTGTGTTTTTCCACAGCCAGTGGTAATAAATATAATCGCAAAGGCAAATAAGCTGACTGTAAGCAGTTTTATTGCTTTTTTAAACTTTGTCACAATTAACATCTCCTGTTATAGGCACTGTTGTTAGCTTAACGACAGTGCAGTTATGGTTTTACCAGCCCTTTTCCTGTTCAAGCAGAACAACTCTTGCTGGTGATGCCTCTGCACCCTCTATTTTTAGTGGAAGTGCAACCAATGTGTAATTTCCATCATTTATTTTTGATAAATCAAGATTTTCAATAACAAGCACATCGTTAAGAGCAAGCTCTCGGTGCACACGCATTTCTTCAGGCTCAAAGCCGATTGATATATTTTCGGTTCCTACAAGCTCTATTCCGTATTCAGACATAACAAACACAGCACTTAAAGAAAGCACACCCTCATCAATGCCCTTGAAAAGTATTTTTTTATGGCACTTAGGCAGTATTTTTTCCATATCCTCACCAGTAAGCACATCCTTAACGGTTATAACTGTACAGCTACCATAAAATCTTGACATAGGATAATCTGTTATAGTCTTTCCATCATCTATAAAATGCTTAGGCGTATCAATATGTGTTCCTGCGTGATTACAGCATTTTAATTTTGATAAATTATATTCATCGCCACAATCCATTCTGCAAACCCACTGAAAGTCGGTTACAGGGTCACCCTCATACACAGGTGCAGAGGTAAGCTCTCTTGTTACATCATTTACTATCATAGTATAACCTCCAATACTATATACATTTTCATTTTACCATATTAAACAGAATAAAAAAAGTTTTTTGATTAAATTTTGTCTGCTTATAGAGAAGTAGAGAGCTTTTTGGTAAAGCTTAAATGGTAGGAGAAATAAGTTTGGGTTTGTCGAGCTAACGCACAAACTACGATAGAGAAAAAACGTAAAGTTTGGGTCCACCCTTTTTAAAGGGTGGTGGGTGGTGTAACCAATTCCGAAGGAATTGATTGC
>JAXJTP010000003.1:0-1520 GCA_036309525.1 Acutalibacteraceae bacterium
ATAATATTACAGATTATTTCATAAAGCTACGTGAAGGAACGCAGCAAGAAACACCGTAATACGAAAATAAAGACTAAAGATCTGCCCTCGTTTCTTGATAGGACGGGGGCATGGTATAATGAGTTATACAAATAAGAATTTGACGAGGAAAATATGGATAACAAGAATAATAACAAGATAACAATAACAATCATTGTTGTTGCCTTAATATTGGTGTGCGTGTGTATTTTTATATATCCAAGCGTATATGAATATCAATGTAAAACACGGCATTTTGATGATTTTACAAATAAGATTACAAATGATATTTTAGAGAGCAATATTGTGATTGTAAAACAAGAGAAAACGGTAACAGAAAATATTACGAGTATTTCTTGGGGTGTTGGTGCGAGTGGAGTTATTTTTAGGTCAGACGGAGATACTTATTATGCATTAACAGCATATCACGTTGTGAAAGATTTTCAAAATACGGAATATATTATAATGCCATATGGAGCTCCTACATATTCGGAGTACAGAAAAAGCAGCGAATCATATGTTTCCAGTGAAATGTATTATGAACAATTTGAAAAAGCCACAATAGTTCTTATTGACGAAGAATATGACTTAGCGGTGATTTCTTTTGAATCAAAGGAACCATTGAATGTACTTTCTGTAAGTGAAGATAATCCGAACACCAATGAAAAAATTGCGGTTATCAGCAATCCAGAGGGAGAGCGTTTTGTCTATTCATTTGGTGTTATTACGTCAAAAGATTATTATTTGTTTGAAAGCAATGACAAACTATTGCCCGTAAATACCTTTACTCATAATGCTTATATCGCTCCTGGAAGTAGTGGAAGTGCAGTGCTCAATGAGGAAATGAGAATTGTTGGTATAAATATCGGCGGTGGTACAGATTTTATGAATAGATTTAAATATGGAGCGATGATTCCATGTGAATTGATTCATGAATTCTTTCAGAAGAATAGTTTCGAATAACAGATAAATTCCAATTTGTAGAACGAATAAAAGAGATATGAGAGAAAGCAATATTCTCTCATATCTCTTTTTTGTTAGTCAGATTCTTTAAGGTGCATTCTGCCCTCGTGGTCGGTGTAATATTCTCCCTTTGGTATAAGCTGAGAAATCGGTACAAGCTCATAGCCCTCTGCCTTTATTGCGTCAATAATCATCGGTAAAGCCTCAGGAGTGTTTTTTGCTCCATTATGCATAAGAATTATACTACCATTTTTCATATTGTTTTTAATTCTGTCTACCATTTGCTGTGGTGTTGGGTCCTTCCAGTCTAGACTGTCGCCATTAGAAATAAAAGTATAGAGGTTAAATTAAATACTTTACTTTATAGGATAAATGTAGTATAATCTAATCGATAAACTTGAATTTGTGAGGATGATAAGATGGTCAATATAACAGATGTAAGACAGATTCTTCAATTCGCAATAGATGCGGAGATTAAAGTCTTTCTTGATGGCGGCTGGGGTGTAGATGCACTTCTTGGACATCAGTCAAGAAGCCAT
>JAXJTP010000004.1:0-22712 GCA_036309525.1 Acutalibacteraceae bacterium
CAGAGTGGCTCTCCATACCTGCACCAACGATAGATACCTTTGCAACGTCCTCGTCAAAGATAACCTTCTCTGCCTGTAGAGTTGGCATAAATGCCTCGATTACATTCTTAGCGTCCTCTAGCTTATCCTTAGCAGTAGTAAATGCGATGTCCTTTCTACCGTCACGACCTACTGACTGTAGGATAATGTCGATATTTACATCCTTAGCTGCTAGCTTAGAGAACATCTTAAATGCAAGACCTGGCTCATCTGGTACGCCTACAACTGAAATTCTAGCTATATCTGTATCCTTAGCTACACCACTTATTAACATTCTTTCCACGTTTGGTGCCTCCTTAACAATAGTTCCTGGTGCACAAGTATAACTTGAAAGCACCTCAAGTTCAAGATTATATTTTTTAGCAAGCTCAACACTTCTGTTGTGCAAAACCTGAGCACCAAGTGTTGCAAGCTCAAGCATTTCGTCATAAGAAATCTCAGAAAGCTTTTTAGCATTCTCAATCTTTCTTGGGTCAGCTGTGTAAACACCCTCAACATCTGTGTAAATCTGGCATAAATCAGCGTTTAATGCACAAGCAAGTGCAACAGCACTTGTGTCTGAACCACCACGGCCAAGTGTAGAAACATCGCCATAGCTTGTAACGCCCTGAAAGCCTGCTACTACAACAATGTTGTTTCTGTCAAGCTCTCTTTGTAGTCTTTCAGAATCAATTGACTTAATTCTAGCATTTGTATGAGCAGAAGATGTTCTGAATCCTGCCTGCCAGCCTAAAAGAGAAACAACAGGACAACCAATTCTTTCAATTGCCATTGCAAGCAAAGAAATAGAAATTTGCTCACCAGCAGCTAAAAGCATATCTTTTTCTCTTTTTGAAGCGTTAGGATTAATTTCCATCTGCTTTTCAATCAGATCGTCTGTTGTGTCACCCTGTGCAGACACAACAACTACAACCTTATTGCCTTTTTTGTAAGTATCTGTTACTATGCGTGCAACATTGTTTACACGTTCAGCATTTGCAACAGAACTACCACCGAATTTTTGTACTATAAGGCTCATATGTGTAGCTCCTTTTCACTAAAAATTGTATTCAACCTTGTGTAAAAAGTCAAATAACAC
This sequence comes from Acutalibacteraceae bacterium, assembly GCA_036309525.1. GTDB lineage: Bacteria > Bacillota > Clostridia > Oscillospirales > Acutalibacteraceae > CAG-964. The sequence goes on from JAXJTP010000004.1 coordinate 1,118, forward strand.
TGTAAATAATTTTAATATGATAACACATAAAAGTCAATGTGTAATTTAACAAATTGTTAATAATCAGTCCAGTATAATTTTGGCACCTTCGCTGTCTGCACTAAGTACTGTGAACCTCCAGCCTGTGCAACCCTTCTCCTCTAAAGAGCTGATTGCGTGATTTTCAAAATCTGCTGTGTGCTTATCATCTATTATAGCAATAATAGTAGGGCCTGCACCACTTACATAGGTACCATATGAACCAAGCTCGTAGCTTGTGCGAAATACTGTATCATAGCCCTTGATAAGAGACTTTCTATATGGCTGATGTAGCTGATCCTGTACTGCAACACGCAAATTTTCAAGAGAGCCCGAAAATAGCGATGATGTCATAAGCGATGAACGGGACAGATTGAATACAGCCTGCTCCTTTGTATAATTTTCAGGTAGCACACCTCTTGCGTATTCAGTGCTTAATTCAAATGGTGGGATAAATACACCAAATCTGATATTTTCAGCTACCGGCACACTTACACTGTAAACCTTGCCACCATCTATAGCAGAGGTAACAAGACCTCCCATCAAGGCTGGTGTTGTATTATCTGGATGACCCTCTATTTCAGACGCAAGATTTACCAAATCCTTCTTTGTAAGAGGATTTCCTAGAAATCTGTTAGCACCAACCAAGCCTGCAACAATACAGGCAGAGCTACTGCCCAAGCCTCTTGTCATAGGAATATTATTCTCCTGAATAATTGTTAAGCCAGGAAACTGCTTGCCACATACCTTATATAAATGCTCGGCTGACCAGTAAATAAGATTACTTTTATCGGTAGGTACTTTTATATCGTCCTTTGATGTTATTACAGTTTCGTCAGAAACCTCCATCCACACCTGATTATACATTGTAAGTGCAATGCCCAGACTATCAAAGCCTGAGCCTAGGTTTGCACTTGTAGCAGGTATCTGAATTCTAATCATTAAAGATCACCTATTCTGATTGTGTTAATTACCTCTACACCGTTTTCAGCAAGCTGTGAAAGCTTGTCGTTAAATTCTTTTACTGTCATTGCTGATGTTGTGAATGCAATTTCATTATCTGGTGCATTGTTGCGTTGTAGCTTTGAAACATCACCAAATACAGCCTTAACAGCCTTAATGTCGCCTAAAGCTCTTACATACATAGCAGAAACGCTCTGCTCGTATGGCATAACATTGCTACCGTCACAATCATCCCAGAATAGGTACTTTCTAGCTGATAGGTGCTTAACACAGTCAACAATATCAGCAACTACTGCACTAGCTGTAGGAAGCTTACCTGCACCCTTGCCATAGAATACAACATCACCTGTTGCGTCACCCTTTACAAGGATACCATTAAATACATCATCAATGCTTGAAAGCTGGCTGTCGTTGCTGATTAGCATTGGTGCTACAAAAATATCAAGCATACCATTTTCTGTATTCTTTACATCACCAATCAGCTTAATAACTCCACCCCAACGCTCTGCATATTCAACATCTTCAAGTGAAATATTTGTAATACCCTCTGTATGTATATTGTCTGGGTAAACGTGCTTACCAAAAGCAAGTGAAGCAAGAATACAAATCTTTCTACAAGCGTCGTGTCCCTCAACGTCAGCAGATGGGTCACGCTCTGCATAGCCTAACTGCTGAGCAAGAGCAAGAGCGTCCTTAAATGACATTGACTCTGTAATCATTTTTGTAAGAATAAAGTTTGTAGTACCATTAAGGATACCTGCAATTTCGTCTACCTCGTTAGCAACAAGACAGTTGTTAAGTGGACGGATAATTGGAATACCACCACCAACACTAGCCTCAAACAAGAAGTTTACATTGTGCTCCTTAGCTATTGCAAGAAGCTCTGCACCCTTTTTAGCAACAAGCTCTTTGTTTGATGTAACAACGCTTTTACCAGCCTCAAGGCAACGCTTTACAAAATCGAAGGCAGGGTTTACACCACCCATAACCTCAGCTACTACCTTAATCTCATCGTCGTTTACGATATCATTAAAATCCTTTGTGAATTTGTCTGCATATGGTAATTCAGGAAATTCTCTTAAATCAAGAATACGCTTAATGTTAATTTCCTTATAAACCTTTTTCTTCAGACTTTCATTATGTGTTAGTAGAATCTCTGCAACACCAGAGCCTACTACACCGTGTCCCATAATTGCAACTTGTACCATTTTGCACCTCTCAAGATATATTATAAATTCATATTATTAAACAAAATCATTTTCAGCAGTAAATTACCCTGTTACTGCTACATCGCTACTTGCACTGTTATCAACTACAACGTCACTTGATGTGTCACCACCAGATGAATCACTCGAAGTGTCGCTGTTTGTTATGTCACTGCTTGTGTCATTACCTGTGTCACTGCCTGTGTCACTGTAATCATCGCTGGTTGAGTCATCAACAACATAGTCATCATCACTGCTGTCGTCTGTATAATCATCAGAGTAATCATCGGAATAATCATCAGAATAATCATCACTGTAATCATCTGAGTCATCGCTGTAATCCTCTTCGTCGCTATCTTCCTCTTCTTCCTCTTCATCATATGAATCAAGATAATCATCATATTCATCATCGTCATAAGAGGAATAGCTACCATGTGCACCATTACAGTATTCAGGAACATTATCCTTTTTATAGTAGCCAGTGAAGGATTTTGAGCAATAGTAGCTTGCAAGCAAGCCTGTGCTTGCACAATATTGATGCTCCTCTAAAGACTCATCAAGCTTATATTCCTTTGGTTCCTTATCGCTCAGATAATGCTCCATAAGGTCCTGGAAAACATCAACAGCTACATTAAAGGTTGCCTGTGATAGTGAGGAAGGTGTGTCGTAGCCTGTCCATACTGCACAGGTAGCGTAAGGAGAAAGTCCACAGAACCAGTGGTCCTTACCACCATCAGTTGTACCTGTTTTACCAAGAATATCCCAACCATAAATTCTAGCTCTACCAGCACTTGTATGTGCAGGGTTGTTGTGAACAACGTTATAGTTAAGCTGTCTGTTCATAATTGTAGCAGTCTGAGAAGAATAAGCCTTCATAGGAATCTGCTCTCTGTGGTCGATAATAACATTACCCTCTGCGTCCTCTACATAATAATATGTGTATGAGTCGTAAATTAAACCACCATTACCCATAAACTGGTAAGCAGTAGCCATTTCTCTTACTGTAACACCACCATTTAAGCCACCAAGTGACAAAGCACCAAGATTGTTAGCGTCTTCAGTAGACAAATGTCTGAAATACATTTTATTTATAGCCTGATTATAGGCATTTTTTGCACCTATTAAATCCATTGTCTGAGCAGCTGTAGCGTTTGAAGAACGCTCAATAGCGTCTGGCAATGTAATTTCGCCAAGGTAAGAGCCATATACATTATTAGGGCCGGCTTTAAAATATCCGTCTGATGTGATCTCCCACTGGTCGATAGGCTGGTCCTTTACCATTGAAGAATAATGGTAATTGCCATTTTCTATAGCCAAAGGATAAACAATCAAAGGCTTTATAGATGAACCTGGCTGTAGGCTGGCAAGGTTTGCTCTGTCCCATACAAGCATCTGATCCTTTTCATCTCTACCACCAACTGTTGCAAGCACTCTACCTGTAAGGTCAGTCATAACCATTGCAATTTCACAGTTAGGGTCATATGGAGTATCTACATTCTGTATATATTCTTCACAGTATTGCTGGAATTCAAGATCCATAGCACTGTAAACCTTTAATCCACCTGAGTAAATCTTATTTGTTGCTGACTCCTCACTGATACCAAGCTCCTCTACAAGCTCCTTCTGTAAATCTCTTAGAATAGCCTCCATATACCAGTTTGAAATATAATCATCGCTCAGTGCTGATTCCTTATCCTCTTTTTCCTGTTCCTTCTCGTTATTCTCATAGCCGACAAAGGTCATATTTTCAGACTCCTTCATAGCCTGATTATATTCTTCTCTTGTAATTCTGCCCTGAGTATACATCTGGTCAAGAACAGTATCTCTACGCTCCTTGTTAGCCTCTGGATAAATAAGAGGATTTAAAGCTGCTGGGTTCTGTGTAATACCTGCAATAGCAGCACACTCTGCTATACTACACTCATTTATATCCTTAGCAAAGTAAAGATGAGCTGCAGCCTGTACACCCTGACAGCTACTACCGTAGTTTACTATATTAAGGTAAGCTTCCATAATTTCATCTTTGGTGTACTCTTTTTCAAGATTTAAAGCCTTGAAGATTTCGTTAAGCTTACGAGAAATACTTACCTCGTTTTTACCAGTTATGTTCTTGATTAGCTGTTGAGTAATTGAAGAACCACCATAGCTTGAATCTGAAGCAAGGTTAATAATAGCACCACCGGTTCTTATCCAGTCAACACCCTGATGCTCGTAAAAACGCTTATCCTCAATAGCAACCTGAGCGTCAACCATATGCTTTGGAATAACATCAAGACCTACCCAGATTCTATTTTCTGTTCCGTGAAGTCTAGCGTATTCTCTTGGGTTTGTTCCACCCTCGTCACATAGATAAACAAAAGATGTTTGCTGTAGCTTTTCACTTGCCAGATTAATACCCGTAGGCTGACAAGCAAGACCATACAAATAGATACATATTGCTCCTCCCACTATTATGCCAGAAATAAGCAGTACCATAAATACGGTTGAAAACGTTTTCCATAATAATGAGAAAATGCCCTTTACACCTGCTACGGCAACTGTGGCTGGAGTAACCTTATTGTTGTATCGGTTTCTAATTTTCGCCATTAAAATCAAACCTCCATGATTTTATAATTCACATCAATTATATACATAAACATAAATACAACTTGTACTATTATAACACCAAGCTAAGCAAAATGAAATCCCTTTTTATTGAATTTTTAATTTTTTTGTAATTTTATCAATATATTTAGAAATAAGCAAAATTTATACAGCTTTTTGTAACAAATACTTAAGCAACAATTGCAGGCATTTCATCCTTGTAATTTTCAACATAGTATTAACAGCTTTGATTATGCTGATACATTTAATAATATCAAAGCTGTTAATAAAATTAAAAATTATCTGTTGTATTCTTTTATACAATTTTGAATTATCACTATTAAAATTTATTTACTCTTTTCACAAATATTATTTTACAAAAAATAACATTTATAAACAAATTTTAAACAAATATAAATAAATATTGAAATAGAATAAAATGTATGATAATATGCAATTGTAGTTATCCACTTAATGCTTTATGTATATATATTTATATTTTCTGTATATATATTACACGTAAAGTAAATTATTAATGTTATTAGGAGATTTTATGTATAATAGTTTTGAACAATGGTTAAATACTACTTTAGAAAATGATGCTACTAAGGACACTGTTGCTCTGGTATTCAATTTATATCAGGACAGTGAAAACCAATGGTCAGTTGAATTAGTTGGAACAAACAGCTTTAACGATACTGCTGAGGATTGGGTATGCGATGAAACCTTCTGCAACAGAGATAACCCATTCACTTGGATAGAAAATGCACCATTGAATAATATTTTGATAGAAATGAATAATATACTGAAAAATTATTTAATTAACGGTAGATACGCTAAATTCCTTCAGCAATATCAGGGCATTGCTTTTGGTTTTATTGATGGAGATTTACATATACTTTATAAAAAACAGCTTAACAATAAGGTTTACTGTGCTATGAATTAACAGCAAAAAGGGGCTATCTCACTTCCATCAGTGAGATAGCCCCATATTTTATTTTTCTGTGTATGCAATTTTAATTTGTTCAGCGATACGATATATAACAGATACACAAACCGAATTACCTGCTTGTTTATAAAGTCGTGCATCACTCATACCTTTTGGTAATTTAAAGTTTTTAGGGAAACCTTGTGTATTAAAACATTCATGTGGAGTCATTTTTCGTATTCCATATTTTGTTTTTATAAGACAAACATTATGACCACCTTCGCCTTGATTTGCTGTTAAAGTTGGAACAACTCCACTTTTATTTTTTCTTACATATTTTCTTCGCCACTGATAAATAGCATTTTCATCATCCATTGCTTCTACCAACAATTCATATATGTTACCTTTATACTTGCCTTCTGTATAATAATATTTTTCATCCACTTTACTCTCAAAATCTATAATATCACTTAACTTTGTAGTTAATTTTATTGGCTTTGGAAAATCAAAACGGCGATAGACTTCTTCATTTTTAAAAGCGACTATATATATTCTTTCACGATTTTGAGGGATATTGCCGTATTCCATAGCATTTAAAACAGAAAACTTAACCTTGTAATTTTCTTTTTCTAACTCTTCCAAAATAGTAGAAAAAGTATTTCCGTTATCGTGTCCAACAAGGTTTTTTACATTTTCGAGAAATATTATTGATGGCTGTTTTTCCTTAATAATTCTTACCAATTCAAAAAATAAAGTACCTCTGCCTTTTTCATCATCGAAACCTTTTCTATATCCTGCAACAGAAAAAGCCTGACATGGGAAACCTGCAAGCATAACATCGAAATCAGGTATTTGGGAAACATGAACATTATTTATATCCCTACAATCAACCAATTTACCAAAATTATGTTCGTATGTTTTTGCTGGATATTTATCAATTTCATTAGCATATACAGTTTCAAAAAAATTTGTTTGTTCAAACCCTATATCGATGCCTCCTACTCCTGCAAAAAAAGAAGCACATTTTAGTTTTTCCATAAAACTCCCCCCAGAAATAATATTTTGCAGCACGCCGCGATTTTTTATCGTAGAAAAGCGAGATAAAACACCCTACCTTTCTACGATGATTATCTGTTGTCTTTGATTATCCTACATCTGCGAATATCAAAAATCACATCAGGTTCTAAGTTATTAGCCTCTACAAACAGTGTTTGCAAACTAACATGTGGTCGACGACCTTCATCTTTCTGTTCTTGGATAGTCTGATAAGAATTAGCAGGATATCTTCCAAATTCATCAGAATTGATTTTTAGGTCGTAAATATATAGTAGATTTTCATCAAGCTTAAATCGAAGAAAAACCAGGTCATCAAATTTACATTTAGGTCCAAAAGATGATAAATCACCCTCAAATCTTGAAGTAGCTTTAAACTCAATCTTTTCGTTTGTTACGGGATTAGTAGCATCGCCTACTTCTTTACCTCTATTCCAAAGTAAGCCAAGGCAATAACAACCCATAGGTTCGCTAATAGCATCAGGCATATTAATACCACGACGGCTATTGTTTGAAATGTATGTATTTAGGTCTTTCCACCTAAAATAAGCATCACAAGTTTCATCAATTCTCGCATCATCTATAGTAATATACCCAAACTCATTATATGTCGGCATTATACACCATTTAGAGTGTTTTATCTCTGCATATCATAATATCATATTATTAGTTAATCTTCAAGCTAATTTTATTTTAAGTCGTTTGCGTTGGCTTTTATGCCATTTATGTAATGATTATGTTTTGCTCCTGTTTTTTCTTGACTTTCGCCTCTTTTAAGTTCAAATCGTTTCATTGCACCAGCATAACTATCTTGCAACTTGATGGGTTAAAAAGTGTAGCTATCTCACTTTCACTAGTGAGATAACCACACTTTTCTTTATTCCTTTTTAAATCTATTATAAATCTGATATAGCTTTTCCCAGCCAAACATCGAAACAAATGCCACTATAAAACCAACTATAACTGCACCTATAATCATAAACCATTCTATTATAATATCATAATAGGCAGTATATGCAATATAAGCAAGTACAGTAAGCACTATTGAAAGCACTGTTACCTGAAGTGATGTAGGAATAGCCCTGAGGAATTTCAACTCCTTAGTTACCTGAGTAATAATGCTTACCACAGTTGCAAGGCAACCTATAAGCATTGCTATACTAGCAAATTCTATCATTCTTTATCACTCCCTCTAAATCTGATATTCTATGATTTGCAACTGATATTTTCTCATTATGAATTTGAAGCTGTTTTTCAGCCTCGTAGGTTCTTACAACGAGGTTGTTGTGCTCGTTTACTCTTTTTTCAAGCTGTTCAATTCTATAATTTATAACCCTTGATTGCACAACAATGCCAACCAACGCACCACAGCCAGAGCCTAATAAGCCTATTAATGCAACTATTACCTCGTTCATCAGGTCAGTCCCTTTTCAAGATAATCAATAGCACTGTTGATTACTGCATTCTTAACATCTGTAAGCTCCTTACTTATTGCGTTATGCAGGGCTGTAATTGTATTCTTTCCTGCAATACCGTCAACCTCAAGCTTGTATTTTTCCTGAACCTGCTTAGTTGCCTTTAAGGTGCCATCACCAAATACATTATCAGCATTTACCTTTTGTGTTATCAAGCCTAATGTCTGAGCCTGAATAAGCATTGACTTATACGCTAAAACACCATCTGATTTATCACCCTTTGTAAAATTCATTTCTTCACTCTCCTCTTTATAGTTAGGTCTGTAATAGCCATTAATTACACTGTTGCTTTTACTGTAACGCTTATACATTACACTTGAATTGTCTGCATTATTACTGCCTGTGTTACCTTCTATTGTATATATATAGTTACTATCTGCATTATAAATATAGCCTAAATGATCACTGTGGTATTTATCGGTATAGCTACCACCCCAACGAAACATAACTATATCGCCCTCTTTGGGTGTAATTTCATTTGGCTCATACCACTTACCATACTTCCCATCACTATATCTTGCAACAGTACCGGCACCGTCTGTTTTTACTATATATTTATTTAAGCCACCAATCTGATTATACAGCCAGCTAATAAATACAGCACACCAGTTTACACCATAATAATCACTTGTACGGTTATAAAACCATTTTCGATATTTGCTACCATTATTACCTATTTCACCCTTTGCGATTTTAGTTAAATCTGAAATAGCTGACATATCTCATCACTCCTTCTTATCTATAGTAAAGTAATCAGCTAAGCTGTTCTTGATTTGATTTATCAAGAGCTGTTATAACATTCTTTATAAAATTAAGTGCTTCCTTTATACCTACAAGCTCAGTTGTAGTGTTGGCTCTATCATTTTCAAGCCTTTTAATTCGCTCTGTAATATCGCCTTCTGATTTATTACTTTCAAGCGAATGCTTTTCAGCTTCAAACACCTTGAGTTCTTCTGGTGTCATATCTCTTATAACACCATTAAAATTAATCTTCATTTTTTCACTTCCTTACTGCATAAATTATAATTTTCGTGCCTGATGGAATTGGTGTATTACAGGTAAACCTCAGACTATTTATCGCTTCTGCAAATAATATTTCTGCATTTCTTGCTCTTACACTATTTGCCCATGTTTTATCTGTAGCTGGGATTTGATATGTTGTAAACAACAAACCCTTATTCACCTGAAATTGCAATGTACAATACTTCTTTTCAGTACCTATCAAATCGCTTATACCAACTGAAACAACGTTATTTGCACGACACGTTAAGGTTGTATTTGAACCAGAGGCTTCTGTTTCAAAAGCAATAAACACCTCTTCAAAAGAGTAAGCATTGCCGTTCGGCTCTTTATTTCTTTCTATAACTGCAATATTATCCTTATCAACTGTTATTTCTTCAATCAGCTCAAAGCTTTTATTTTCTAGCCCTTCAAGTTGTGCCTCTGCTCTCTTTAGCTTACTGAAAATCGATGCAACCAATACATTATTCATCATACCACCTCATTCCACTTGCCAATATGCTTTATGTATAATTCAGCTGTATCTACACAATATGCAATGCTACCGTCCTCTGCGTTTGTAATAAGCTCAAGCTTAGGCACATCTTCAGAGTTAAGTAAATAGCTTTTTGTGTAATTGTTATTGGTATTTACAAGCCTGATTGAGCCAAAATCGGGAGCCTCCTCCTTATTAAACTGCATTCCCATTATTAAAACCATAGTATTTATACCTCCTGTTATTTATTCTGTTGTATCGTTTACTATATACTCTATCTTGTCACCAATAGGTATACACACATCTGTAAGCACACCGTAATAGGTATTTAAAGCAGTGATATAATATCCAAATTGCTTTGCACCACCTGCACTTATCAAGTCTGTTGTATCCGAAAAATAAACTCCGTTGCCTTGATTTATTGCAAGCTGATTACTTAATATCAGACTTGTTTCGTCATTTGTACCTGTATGAAATGGTCTTGCAATATAAGCAAGCTGTGTTTCAACAGCCTTTAAAGAAATTGTTGTTCCACCACCTGAATAACTACCCACTCCTACTAAATTAACACCATTATTTAAAACAGTATCTATAATAGTTACTCCTTGTGAAACAGACACAGCATTCCATGGTGCAATCTGTAGCATAACAGTATCACCATTCTTTATAAGTAGAATTTGCAATGCTTTATTACTATTAACGTTGTTAATATTCTCTGCGTGTACCATATAATTTCTATTAATTACCACAGAATCCCCATTACTATTTTTAGTTGAGATTTTTATTTCTGTTGAAGCCGGATATCCACTACCCCCTATTAAAAATTGCAAATTCAAGCTGTTACGCTCAACTGTAAAAACAGGACTGTCTGATGTAAAATCCTCACTTACCAATTCAAATGGTGCCAACTCATTGTTTATAAAGAAGCTTTTCAAGGCTGTTGCAAAGCTTGCTCTATCTCCATAATTTGAAATTGTTGTTTTTATATATGCCATTATATTTCTCCTTCCTCATAGCTGGTTGATGTTATTATTGTATTGCTATCCTTTATAGCAGTAAAAGGTGTTACAGCTCTGTGTGCCTTTACTGGATATTCCTTTGAAACAATTTCAGCTATTTCAAGCTTATCAGACTCAGTTAAAATATAAGCGTCACCCTTACTGCCATTTTTAATTATGAACGTGCTTGTAGTCTTATCGGTATACGTTACAGTGTAGGTATCCTCAAGACCATTTACAGCTGTTTTTTCAATAGAAATAACACCCTTAAGCTTAGATAAATCCTTATCCTCAAGCTGTGATAAAATTGTGTCAAATCTATTTAATGTATCATCCAGTAAACCATTATACTTATTTGCAACCTCAGTAATACTTACACCCTTATGCAAGCCGAATTTCACACAATTACCCTTGAATACAACCCTATCAGCCTCTGAAATCGTCAGCTGAACATACAGGTGATTATTACCTGTAAGCTCCATAGGCACTGTAAAGGTATAATCATCAAGCAAATTTCCTACCCACACATTACCCGAATCATTCTGAAAATTAAGTGTATAGGTATAGCTGTTGCTTTTAAGCTTTTGTGGAAGCTCAAAAGCAAGCCTAGTGCTCATATGCTCACCAATAAATCCAAGCACATCATCACTTGCTAGCACTGTACCATCTTCATACACCCTTAAACAAATTTTCTTAATTCCGTTCATCGTCTGCTCCTTTCTATATTTAATACAGATAAATACATCTGCACCTAATAGAAAAAAAGCTTTTAAAAATTCCCACGAATATACAAGTTTGTACATAATTAAAATTATTTTTTTATTTATAATATGCAGTACTCAGGAATCTGTTACAATACTACAAAACTTTTAATAAATTGTATAATTTTTATGAACTCTTCGATTTCATTGACAAGGAAATTTTTATAATATATAATTTTTATATATTCAATCTGGGAATATCTGAAAACAGAAAAACGACTTAATATTTCGTTGATGCAAGGCAAATTCGAGCAAAAAACAAAGAAATACTAACGTATTTCGAGTATTTTGGGGAAGAATTTGCCCGTATTATATAGAAGCAGATAGTTGTTTTTAAGTTGTCAAATACGTTCTTGTATAGAGGAGCTATATTATGGATAATCAAAACACCCCACCAGAAAACCAACCCACTAACAATAAAAGCCTTGAATTAATTAAGGCTAAAGAGCAACCACATACTCAACAGCAAAATTATCAGCAAAATAATTTTCAAAATAATCAGCAATACTATTGTCCAAAGGCTATGCGACCACTGAAAACCGATCGTTCCCTTTTTGACTTTATGCTTTACGGGTTGCTTACCTTTAACATATATAATTACTACTGTTTATACCGTATTTCTAAGGATATAAACACAATTGCAAGACCCTATGATAAGAAAATAACAATAAACTATTTGATTCTTATCTTTATAATTTCACCACTTACCTATGGTATCGGAGATTTAGTATGGTATCATTGTCTATCGTCACGAATTAAAAAAGAGCTGAACAGACGAAATTTAAATTACGAATTTGGTGCAAGGGATTTCTGGATATGGAAATTCACCTTCACTGCGATTCCTACTATTGTCAGCACCTGCTATTCTATTTTTACTGCTGTGTGCTTCATTGTTGAATTTATTTGGAGCTATTCAATTTCACCATTTTCTTCCCAAACCGAAACCATCATAACAATTATTATCTATGCTATAAAAATATTCGGCACAATAGCTTCTTGCTACTATATTCACAAGCTATTAAAATCTATGAATTTGCTTTCTGAAAGCTATAATTATTATGGTTGATTGATTTCTATAAAAGCAAAACGGATATTCTGTAAATCTGTACAGAATATCCGTTTTTTTATGGAATAAATCAGCCTGATAAAATGTAATTCTTAACAAAAAGATTGACAGTTTTATTTTTTAGCTGTAAAATTAATATGTATGGGCTATAATTCAACTGACTAATGTATATGTATATAATTAATTCAAAGGCTAATCTAAAATAACCATTAGCATTATGCATTACATTTTGATAAACCTGCCCTATTTAATATTATTAAAGCAAAAGAGAGGTGACTAAAAATGGACGCAGGAAGTAGTAACAGCACAGCTCCCGGGCCTTTATTGAGTGCAAAAACAAACGCTTTTTGCGTTATTTTTTAGCACAGTAACTCAATAAATGAAGCTCAAGCTGTGTTTACTATACTTCTAGTATCTTATTTTTTAGAATTAGGAGGAAAGCAAATATGGACAGCAGAACAACTATGACTATGGCAAGCACCATAGAGTTATTGCTTGAGCAAAAGAAATATGTAACAATTCGTGATGTATTCACAACTATGCAGGCTATTGATATTGCTACGCTTTTTAATGAAATCAGCCAGAATAAATTGCCATTACTTTTCAGACTACTACCTAAAGAGCTTGCAGCCGATACCTTTGTAGAAATGGACGAGGACTCACAGGCACATCTTATTCAGGGCTTTAGTGACTCTGAGCTTAAAGAGGTTGTTGACGAGCTTTATGTAGATGATATGGTTGACCTTGTTGAAGAAATGCCTGCAAATGTTGTAAGAAGAATTTTAGCCTCAGCAGACAGCGAAACAAGAAAAGCTATAAACGAAATCTGTAAATATCCTGACGATAGTGCAGGTAGTATTATGACAACAGAGTATGTCACCTTAAGACTTGAAATGACTGTTTCTGAAGCCATCAAGCGTATAAGACGAACAGGTCTTGATAAAGAAACCATCTACACTGCCTACGTTATTAATCAGGACAGAACACTTGTGGGTATGCTTTCAATGCGTACACTTTTACTTAGCGAGGACGATGACAATATTACCGATATTATGGAAACCAACGTTATCGCTGTAAACACTCTTGACGATAAAGAAGAGGTTGCAAATCAATTCAAGAAATACGACTTTCTTGCAATGCCTGTTGTAGATAAGGAATTCAGACTTGTTGGTATTGTTACCGTAGATGACGCTATTGATGTAATGGAAGAAGAGGTAACCGAGGATATTGAAATGATGGCAGGTATTACTCCTACCGACAAGCCATATTTGAAAACAAGTGTATTTGAAACCTGGAAAAAGCGTATACCTTGGCTATTGATACTTATGATTTCATCAACCTTTACAAGTATGATTATCACAGGCTTTGAAGATGCTCTTGCTGCACAGGTAGCACTTACAGCATTTATCCCTATGCTTATGGGTACAGGTGGTAACTCAGGTAGTCAGTCATCTGTAACGGTTATTCGTGGATTATCCTTAGGCGAAATTCAATTCAAGGACTGCTTGAATGTAATATGGAAAGAAGCAAGAGTATCCTTTTTGTGTGGTATAACACTTGCTATAGCTAACTTTGCAAAGCTGATGGTTTTTGACAGAGTAGGTGTATATGTATCTTTGGTAGTATCACTTACAATGCTTATAACAGTAATTTGTGCTAAGCTTATCGGCTGTGTATTACCTATACTAACTAAAAAGATTGGTCTTGACCCTGCTGTAATGGCAAGCCCACTTATTACCACAGCAGTAGACGCAGTTTCTCTTTTGGTATATTTCCAGACAGCAAAGCTTATTTTAGGAATATAATAGAGTTTAGTATAAAGCTCCAGCGTACTTTTAATAGCACACTGGAGCTTTTCTTTTTTTACAAAACCTCATCATAAAAAAGACAGCATATAGCAGATAATTTGCTATATGCTGTCGGATTATTTAGTTACAAATTAAAATGGTAATATTGAATTTATAGTGAATATAACATTTAGCATAAATGCTCTGAAATCTGTTTCTTTCATATTCACAACACGAATATTCATATCATACAGCTCTTTATTTAAATACTTTTTCATATCTAAATGATGCTGGTCTGAAATTCTCTTATCAAGAGGTACTCTGAACATAGTATCAAGGAATTTTCTGTTATTGTAAATAATTGTAATATCACTGTATATCTTCATTTCTGATATATTCAATCCACCCCAGCTACCCCATGTAACTTCATTATAGTGCATATCAGCCATAGGATATTGCTCAGGGATTTTATTATATTCAAATTTATTGATATACTCTGCAAACACTTTATCAACCTTATGAGCAAGACCTCTGTTGAATATAAAAATCTTATATAGATTTCTATATAGCTTAGGTGACATTTTAGGCATACTTTTTCTTCCATAATGCTTATACCAGTAGCCTCTTATTGTTTCTGAGGTCCATGATTTAACCTCCACGTCTGCGTCAAAGTTTTCCATCAAATAAACTCTTTTTCTATATTCGTTACCCTTACCCTTTGCAACGTAGCCATTATTGTGATCTATAATAGCAACTATTTCATCGTAATTTTTAAGGTTATCAGCAGTTTCTGGAATATTGTAGATTGTATGCTCCATATCAAACTTCTTTGCGATTATTTTTGCTGCATCTGTATCTATTGATTCTTTTTCTGCTGATAAATAGCTAAACGCCTTAAGCTTATCATATACACCATTTCCAGCAGCAAAGGTAGTGTTACTGTCAATGCCTCCGGTTAATGAAATCTGTGGATTTTCCCACTTTTCTGTAACCAGCTTCATATTATTTTTCAGAATTTCAGCACCCTGAATAATTGCTTCGTTATATTCCTTTTCATCACTACATTCAGATAAATTTCTAAGTGGGTAAAATCTTTTATGAGAAACCTTACCTGCGTTATATGTATAGCCTATATTTGGTACAACTCTTTTAATTTCATCAAAAGGAGTCATATCACCAGGAAGATATGGGCCCATAACTCTGTAATACCACTTATATTCAATAAGCTCCTTAACCAATTCCCCCATTGTAAGGTTGCAAATATCACCTATTAATTGTGGGTGTGATGATAGATAAAAGTCACCCTTTACAGCACCATAGCAGGCTGATTGCATACCTGATGGGTCTACCAAAAACTCAACCTCACCATTTTTTATCATACCAAATACAAATATACCTGTTATTTCATCTATACAATCCTGATATTCAACTGTACCATAGCTTTTTGCTATTCTTTCAAGTACTATTTTTTCTTCATATTGCATAGTAAAAGGATTATAGGCATGACCAAACAAAAAGAAAATATTACCATTATTTTCTACGAAGGTACACCTTTGCATAGAATGTGTATATGCAAAATACCCATTTCCCATAGCCTCTTTTGTCCAATTACCATAAAAAGGGAATTCATTCAAATCAAGGTCATCTCTGTTTGTAAGCAGAAAGCCTCTTACAAATAAATATTGCTGTAACTCCTTATGTGGTTCAAGCAGTTTTACAAGCTCGGTGTTTTTCATACTAGATACCCCCAAAATTTTAATTACCAAAACAGATTTTCACTAAAACAACGTTTCTTCGGTTAGTGATATATCCTTATAGCTTCTAAGCAAACAAGTCTATTATAATACTTTTGTCATTGTTTTTCAACTTTTATATTTCGTTAATCGCAAAAAAAGCACCTCCAATTTTTGGAAGTGCTTTCAAATACATCCTAATATGTTCAGTTTAGTTTTTTATTCTTTAACAAATAAAAATTACTGTTCGTTATTCTTATTTAGGTTTAGGCTTGGCTTTGCTTCACTATTTTCAGCTGTATTAGCTACAGCCTCCTGTACACCATTGCTGTATGCGTTTGAAGTAAAGCCGGCATTTTCCTTACCAGTGCTATATGCCTCTACATCAAAGCCTGAATCCTTCTTAGTAATATCAACACTCTTTACTGGTGCAGTATTGTAGCCTGTATTCATATTATCAGGCATATTATTCATATTAGGCATATTATTATAGTTGTTTGGTGCATTGTAGTTGTTGTTATTTACATTGTTATAATTTACATTAACTTCTGGAACTGTTTTGATAATTCTAAATTTACCGATAAAAGGTATCTCGTTTGCTCTGCCCTTAACACAGTTATAAATACCAAGAATCATATATCCTAATTCAGCAGCACCCACTACAAATGGTAAAATACCAGAAACAATTCCACCCAGAATAGGAACAAAAGCAAGAATAACACCAGCTATTGGAGTTACAATCAAAAGAGCTAAAGTTACAAGCAAAAGCACTAGACCCTGATTTGCGTGAAAACGAGCAAATCTGGAATTTCTTGAAACAAGAAGTGGAATAAAGCAGAATATACCCAAATAGCCTACTAATGAAATAAATTTATTTTCCTGTATATCCTGTGGAGAGATTGGCTCCTTCTCTACTGGAGTATCAAGAATAAAGCTTGTAACCTTATCAAAAAAATCCTTCTCATAAGGTTGCTGATACTGCTGATTTGGATTATACTGGTTGTACTGCTGGTACTGCTGATTTGGATTGTACTGCTGATTCTGCTGATACTGTTGGTTTGGATTGTACTGATTGTTCTGCTGATACTGTTGGTTTGGATTGTACTGGTTGTTCTGTTGATTCTGTTCGTTTGGGTTAAACTGATTGTTATTCATTTTGTTACATCCTTTCTCAATTTACGCCTATACACCTATAAGCTCTTTAATTATATTTTCTGCTACCATAGCGTCTGCTTTGCCTCGGCTGTTTTTCATTACATAGCCCACAATAGCCTTAATCGCCTTTTCCTTACCATTTTTGTAATCAGCTACTGCGTTAGGGTTATTTTCAACAGCCTCTTCACATAGCTTTTTGGTAGTAGCTTCGTCTAAACCACCCATATCACTTTCTGAGATAAGCTCACTTACCTTCTTACCTGTTTCAAGCATTTTATCAAGGGTTGATTTAGCCAAATTCATTTTAATCTTCTTGCTGTCAAGTAGCTTAATAAGCTCATTAAGACTTTCAGCCGTAACAGCAATGTTGAACTCCTCCTTTGCAGATTCGTTCTCAATTTTACTGAAAATCTGACCAATAATAAAATTAGACGCCGTTTTTGGTGTTGAAATACCCTCAACAGCCCTTTCAAAATACTCTGCTACCCTTCTATATTTAACAAGCAACAAAGCGTCAGATTTTGGAATACCTAAAGCATTTACATATCTGTCTAGCTTTTTATCAGGCAATTCTGGAATTGTCCTTTTAAGCTCATCTATTTCTTCATCTGTTACATTAATTGTAACAAGGTCTGGCTCTCTGAAGTAACGATAGTCGTCAGCGTCCTCTTTGCCACGCATACTAGAGGTTGTATTTGTAGTGTCATCATATCTTAATGTTTCCTGCTGAACCTCTGCACCAGACTCAATTAAGCCTATCTGTCTGTTAAACTCATACTCCATAGCCTTAGCCATAAAGGTAATTGAGTTCATATTCTTTATTTCTGTTCTTGTACCAAATTCATCTTGACCCTGTGGACGAACAGAAATATTAACATCACATCTCATTGAGCCCTCTTGCATTTTACAGTCTGAAACACCAATATATCTCATAATCTGCTGTAGCTTTTCAACATACTCTTTTGCTTCGTCAACCGAGCGTATGTCTGGCTCTGTAACAATTTCTATAAGTGGCACTCCACCACGGTTATAGTCAACATATGTGTCATTACCCTGATGAATAAGCTTTCCAGCGTCCTCTTCTATATGAATACGATTAATTCTGATTTTTTTGCCACTGCTAAGCTCAACATAGCCATTTCTACACAAAGGCAAATCAAACTGAGAAATCTGATAAGCCTTTGCAAGGTCAGGATAGCAATAATTTTTTCTATCCATTTTTGAGATATTTGAAATTTCGCAATTTGTAGCTAAGCCAGCTCTTATAGCATAGCGTACAACCTCCCTGTTAAGCTTAGGCAATGTACCTGGCAAGCCTATGCATATAGGACAGCAATGAGTGTTTGGGTCTCCACCAAATTCTGTGGTACAGCCACAGAAAATTTTTGTGTTTGTGCTTAGCTCAACATGAGTTTCAAGTCCTGATACAAGCTCGTATTTCATAGCTTAACCCCCATTTCTGCACCCTTAAACACATCATTATGTGTAGCATTTTCGTACTGCCATGCAACATTAAGAATAGTTGCCTCTGCAAATTTGTTGCCAATCAACTGCATACCAATTGGCATACCGTTTTTATTGTAGCCACAAGGAACTGAAACTGCTGGCAAGCCTGCTATATTAACAGGTACTGTACAAATGTCTGTATGATATGTTTCGATGTTATCACTTACAGCCTTACCAACCTCAAATGCTGTTGTTGGTACTGTTGGTGCAAGAATAACATCTACCTTTTTAAATGCATTCTGAAAATCCTTTAAAATAGCTCCACGCATATTCTGAGCCTTTTTATAGTAAGCATCAAAATAACCAGCACTAAGCACAAATGTACCTAGCATAATTCTGCGTTTAACCTCACTGCCAAAGCCCTCACTTCTTGTTTTGCAGACCATATCATTTACATCGCTATAAACTGGAGTTTTATAGCCATATCTTATTCCGTCGTATCTGCCAAGATTTGATGAAGCCTCTGCACAGGCAAGTATATAGTATACAGGCAATGAATATTTAAGTGTTGGTAAATCAAAGTATACAATCTCTGCACCAAGCTCTCTATAAACACTGCAAGCATTTAAAATCGCTTTCTTTACACTATCATTAACACCCTCAAGGTATTCCTTTGCAATGCCTATTTTCATACCCTTGATGTCATTTCTTAGAGTATCACAGGCTTTTATACCATTGCTTCCCTGTGATGTTGAGTCCATTGGATCGTGCTTTGAAATTGCGTCGTAAACAATAGCTGTATCCTCAACTGTTGTTGTAATAGGACCTATCTGGTCAAAGCTTGACGCATATGCAACAAGACCATATCTTGACACACTGCCATAGGTAGGCTTTAAACCAACAATACCACAAAAGCTTGCTGGCTGACGAATAGAACCACCTGTATCTGAGCCTAGACCATATACTGCAATATTGCCACCTACTGCACTGGCTACTCCACCCGATGAGCCTCCTGCTACATAGTTTACATTATGTGGGTTTTTAGCTCCACCAAATATAGAGCTTTCACAGGATGAGCCCATAGCAAACTCGTCCATATTTGTTTTACCAAGCAGTATTGCATTCTCTTTCTGGAGAATATCCCATACTGTTGCGTTATAAACAGGCTTATAGCCCTGTAGCATTTTAGAGCAACAGGTTGTTTCTATTCCCTTTGTAGAAATATTATCCTTTAAGGTCATAGGCACACCTGCAAGCAAAGAGATTTCCTCTCCTTTTGCAAGCCTTTCATCTACTAGCTTAGCACTCTCTAGTGCAGTTTCCTCTGTAATATTTACATAGGCATTAAGAATACTGTTTGTATCGTTAATAGCGTTTAAATATTGCTGTGTAAGCTCTGTACAGGTTGCCTGTTTAGTTATAAGCATTTCGTTAATTGCTTTTATCTTGCTTTTTACCTCTGCCATTGGTATCAACCCTTTCTTTTAAAGATTTTTCTTTTTTACCAAAAAACAGTTGTTTGATTTGTCGTTGGCATTAGCAAGAATCTCTTCTGTTGGGTAAGACTCTACAACTGTGTCTTCCCTGAAAACATTTGACAAATTATTTATATTATCAAACTCGTCACTATCAGTTGGTGCGTTATTAATTGTATCTGCAAAATCTATAATACTCTGCATTTCTAAGGTTAAAGAGTCAAGCTCCTCTTCCTTTACAAAAAGCTTAGCCAATCTGGCTATCTGCATTATTTCCTCATTAGAAATCACCTGTGCTACCTCCCTGATTTTCTAACCCTTAATTATCTATTGCAATAATAGCATACATATATTTCTTTGATTATACCATTAAGCACCCATACTTTCAAGATTTAACCCTACTTTTCACTTATTTTACCCTTTTAAAATAAAGTTATTTATTGTATAATGTATAAAAGTACTAAAATTTAGAAATCACAGGTGATTATTATGAATTGTTCAATCGAAAAAACTATTGCAAATCTACAAAGCAACAATATGGAGGCATACTTTTGTGAAACTAAGGAGGATGCTCTTGAAAAGGTAAAGACTATGATAAACAAAGGCGATGTTATAAGCAACGGTGGCTCTGTTACACTTGCCGAAGCAGGAATTATGGAGCTTATAAAATCAGGCGATTATAACTACCTTGACAGAGCAAAAGAAGGCATTACACGAGAAGAGGTTGAAGAGGTTTACCGTAAATCCTTTAGTGCAGATGTTTACCTTGCAAGTGCTAATGCAATTACAGAAAGTGGCTATATTTACAATGTAGACGGTAATTCAAACCGTGTAGCTGCAATTTTATATGGACCTAAGAGTGTTATTCTTGTTGTGGGTAAAAACAAAATTGTTAAAACTATTGATGACGCTGTTACAAGAGTAAGAGAAATTGCTGCACCAAAGAATACAGTAAGACTTGGTATAGATTCTTACTGTGCTGTAAATGGCAAGTGTATGGCTTTAAACCTACCTACTGATAATAATGAAATCTGTGACGGCTGTAAGAGTGACGCAAGAATATGCTGTAACTATGTTCTTTCTGGCAAGCAAAGACAGAAAAACAGAATTAAGGTTATTATTGTAAACGAAGACCTTGGATATTAATTAATTTGATATTTTGATATTCTAAAAAAGAGTTATTGCGATTTAAGCAGTAACTCTTTTTTATGGTATGTTCTAATTAAATAATAGACAAATTTGGGTTTGTCGGTGTGAGCTGTCGCTCACACCTAAGGAAAGACAGCTTAAAAGTTTTGATTAAACTTTTTCAAAAGTTTATGGGGTCGAGGGGTAACACCCCTCGTGGGATTTTAAAGGGCGAAGCCCTTTAACTTCTCGTGATTATTAAAAATGCCGTGTACACGGCATTTTTAGGAAAAACTATGAGTTAAGGACTCCGTCCTTAAAACCTG
>JAXJTP010000005.1:0-9739 GCA_036309525.1 Acutalibacteraceae bacterium
CAGGTTTACACAATCAATTTTTTCAAAATTGGTTGTATTAGACGGAGTCCTTAACTCATAGTTTTTCCTAAAAATGCCGTGTACACGGCATTTTTAATAATCACGAGAAGTTAAAGGGCGTTGCCTAATGTAACCAATCCCGTAGGGACTGATTGTGTAAAATTCTACAAGGACAATTATTTTATGTAACCAACCACTATGTGGTTGCATCTTTTGAAAAAGTTTAATCAAAACTTTTAAGCTGTCTTGCCTTTGGTGTGAGTGACAGCTCACACCGATAAACCCAAATTTGTTGTTCAAAAATAATATTAAAACAAAAAACACCACAAAGCTTTTACAGCTTTGTGGTGCAATTTTTAAATCCCGCCTAACCGTTAGGTGTTAATTATAACCTGCCTACTAAACATAGCCAGGTGGGTGCCTACCCAATAATTTTACTGCTCCCAACATCTATGTGTATATTCAATATAACACTTAGGAGGTCTGCAAACCATTACCGGAGTTACGGCTCCCTTAAATAAAAGTGTAGGGTTATATGAACACCAAAGACGCATTAGGCAGGGTGTGAACAACCTGATAATTATATTTTAATCAAATAATTGTGGATTATTCCTCTTCGCCGAAGATTTCTTCAAAATGCTTTTCAAAAACAGTAGCAAGCTCGTCAAGAAGCTTTTCGTCCTCTACCTCAAGAAGAAGCTCTTCGCCATCCTCTTCAACTGTCTGGAAGATGTAATACTCACCGTCATCCTCAACCTGATCCTGAGCATCATCATATACAGGAAGAAGTGCATAATAAACATTGCCATCCTTTTCGATGCTGTCGATTATCTCAAAAGTATGCTCAACGTTCTCATCGTCTAGCAGAGTAATTAGGTCTGCCTCATATTCATTATTCATTTATATCATTCCTTTCTTTTCACTAATGTTATTTTAACCATTTTAATCGCCTAAGTCAAGTGTTTATTTATGAATTTTATGAAAAATTCAGATTTTTATCATTTTAAATAAATTTATAAAAATTTTAAAGAATTTTGAAAAAAACTATTGACTTTTACAAAAGGTATGCTATAATATAATTGAAATTAAGAAAGAGGTACAGACCAATGAGATAATCAATTTCTTATCAATCAATCAAACAAATTAAAATAAAGAGGTACACTCCGATGAAGTAGTTAAATTTTATTTCAGCTTTATTCTAACAAGCGAGGTACGAACCAATGGACATTCAGTGACTAGCTTCAATAAATTAAAACAAGAGGTATGGTCCAATGTAATATTTTAAGCAATCTTAAGCAATCTTTAGTGAAAGGGGCTTAGTCTTATGGGCGAAACAAAACCTGAATTTTCAAATGGCTTTTGTCATATGGCGAAAGCCGAAATATATAGCTAAAGCAGAGTATATCAAGATGCAGTAAAAAACATAAGCGTAGAAAATAATTATAATTACCGCATTTATAAATTATCTTTATCTTCGCTTTGATTTTAAAGAATACATATAAAATGATTGGGATATATATGCAGAGGCTGTATATCGACCTTACAACTGAATATTGGTAGGGGAGTGTAATTAAGTTTACATATAACCTAATAACTCAGGCAATACAAAATGGCTTCTTAATTGCGAAATGCAGTTATGGTACAGCAAACGGCTGTACAAAAAGTAAAACATTAAGGAATAGACGTAATACTCGGTGACCGATGGTTTGCGGTGGTAAAAATTCGTAGCCAAATGTACATTTTGTTTCTTGCTAATTTAGATTATAAGGTTTTCCTAAAATATATTTAGAACTGGTAACTGCGTTAGTTACCAGTTTTTTTCTGTTGAATATCTCTTTTTGTGAAAGTTATATATTAACTTTTTAAAAGTGCCTGAAATTGTTATTATATTGTAAATTGAAATAAATTGAATATTGTTATATAATTAGACGGATAAATTTTATTAGCTCACAGAAAAGAGGTTTATCTATGGTTTTGTGTGATTGGGATAAGCTACCCGATTATATGCGTAATGACGAAGTAAAAGAGTATTATGATATATTAAGTAAAAAGAAGGCTTCCTTAGTTATAAAAAGAGTGCTCGATATAGTAATGTCGGCAATTCTTATTATATTGTTGCTTTTGCCTATGGCGATTATTGCTGTGCTTGTAAAATGTGACTCTGAAGGTCCTGTGCTTTTTAAACAGACCAGAGTTACTACTAACGGAAGGCTGTTTAAAATATGGAAATTCCGTACAATGGTAGATAATGCCGAGCAAATTGGTGGACTTATTACCGAGGCTAACGATAAACGAGTAACAAAGCTTGGCGAAAAGCTGAGAAAGGTTCGCCTTGATGAGCTACCTCAGGTTTTTAATGTGTTTATGGGTGATATGAGCTTTGTAGGAACACGACCAGAGGTTGTAAAATATGTAGACCAGTACACACCAGAAATGTATGCAACCTTGCTTACTCCTGCTGGTATAACGTCTTTAGCCAGTATTACATATAAGGATAATGACGAGTTTTTTAATGACCCAGCATTGGTTGATAAAAACTATATGGAAATTATTTTACCTGAAAAAATGAAGCTGAACCTTGATTATTACAAAAAGTTCAATGCATTATATGACATTAAAATTATGTTCAAAACGGTAGGCAGTGTGTTAGGCTGATGGTGAGTTATGGCAAGGTTAAAAAGAAATCCTGTAAATAATATTTTCTTGAATATTTCTACATTCAGAATAGTATATTTGTGCTCAATGTTTCTAGGCTCCTTTTTCTTTGTAGAGCCTATAGGACATACTATAAAATATATTTCTCTTGCTTGGGCATTTATACTTATTTATCACTACTATTTTAAGCCGAAAAGATTTCTTGAGGTTTTGCACTCAAGATGGCTTATTCTCTTTTTAGTTGCAACGCTTGCTACAGCAATTATTCATATAATGGATAACTTTTTCTTGAATATACTTTTGCTTTTGCATGCTGTTGTTTGTTTTTTTGTATTGTTTGGTATGCATACCGAGCGTAACAAGAGAAGAGTAAGAAGAGAGCTTTATATAGTAGCATCAATAATTTTAATAGCTACAACCGTGGGTATGATAGCAAGCTTTGCTGTTTTGCCGTTAGGTGAATCAAAGATTAAGTTTTTATATAGCACCTATAAATTTGTAATATATGAAAACAGATTCACAGGAATTTTTATAAATCCTAATTTGTTGGGCTTTTATAGTGTGCTTGCTATTGTAATGGCACATATTTTAAGTAAGGATGAGCTTTATAGCAATATAGGCAAGATAGTAAGATTTCCATTATGGTTTTTAATTGCTTCGTCTGTTATAAATCTTATAGGATTGTTTATGTGTGACTCTAATGGTGCTATATTGCTTTTGATAGGCTATATAGTAGGTGTTTCGTTGTATAAATTTTTTGGTGGTATGCAATCAATAAGGATTTCTGCACTCCTTATAAAGGGTGTAGCCTTAGTTCTTGTGGCTGTAATCTCTTTGGGATTACTATTAAGCGTGCGTTCAATGGTAAATAAATCTGCGTCTTATCTGATGAATCATAGTCATAAGGTTGTAGAGCAAAAGCCGAATAAGCCAGCTGAAAAGAATAACAGCAAAAATATAGTAACCTTTGCACACGAAAATGAAAATCTTGACAGTGGCAGACTAGCTCTGCTTGAAAAGGCTGTGAAAATATTCTATAACTACCCTGTATTAGGTGTAGGAAAGGAAAATATAGTTTTATTCGGTAGCAGGCTTTTAGATAAGGGCTTAAAATATACCGATCTGCACAATGGCTACCTTACTATTTTAGTAAGCAACGGACTTATAGGCTTTGTGTTTTTTATAGGCTTTGCAGTATCTATGTGCAGGCAGACTGTAAAATCACTCTTCTTAGAAACAAAAAATCTTAAAAATAGTCCGTATGTGTGCCTGTTTGCTTTTATATTTGCATATTGTATTTATGCAGTTGTAGAAAAAACTATGCTTTGGGAGCATACCTTTATGGTGGCTATATTCTGGTATATGCTTGGCTATATGAGCTACTATGTAAAAAAATATGACCATAATGATGAAAGCTTTAATTTTAAAGCACCTATACCAAATAAAAAGCAAAGTATAAACAAAGAAATTGATTCAATAGATATACCAACAGATGAATAACAGCAAAAGCCGAGCAAGATGATTGTTCGGCTTTTTTTATGATTGTTTAGCTTAAAGCGTTTATATAATCATTCAATTTACAAAAATGTAATTTTTAATAATATATTATGGTTGAAAAAGACTTGCATTATGTGTTATAATAAACACCATAATCGGAAAGTAGGTGTTAATATGGCTGATTTATGTTACGGTTGTATGAAAGATTTACACAACGAGCAGGTTTGTCCTCATTGTGGTTTTTCTCAGGATGCTGTACAGGCTTCTCCATTTTTGCCGTTAGGAACATTGCTTGGTAATGACAGATATGTTGTTGGCAAGATTCTTGATAATAGATCAGATAGTGCCAGATATATTGGCTATGATAAAAAAGCAGATAAACCTGTTATAATCAGAGAGTTTTTACCAAAGGATTTATTTACTCGCTCTGAGAATAGTGTTGTTGTTACTGTTTCAAAGGGTAATGGTAAAAAATTTAATGCTTTAAAACAGCAGTTTATGCAGGTTGGTAATAAGATTAAAGAGCTTAAGGATTGCGACAGCATAGTGAAGATTGACGCAGTTATACAGGATAATAACACAGCTTATATTATAGGCGAATATGAGGATGTTATTACCTTTGGCGAATATGTTCAGCGAAGTGGTGGCAGATTAGAATGGGAGGTAGCAAGACCTCTTATTAAGCCACTTTTAGAGGGGCTTATTGCTATTTCAGAAAAAGGAATTGCTCATCTGGCTATTTGTCCTGCAAATCTTGTTGTTACTCCTGATGGTAAGGCTAAGCTTACAGGCTTTGCAATAAAGGGAATAAGACAGGTAGGTGGAGATTTACCACCACAGCTTTTCTCTGGCTGTAGTGCTTTAGAGCAATACGAAGAGGGTGCTCAGCTTGATACTAAAACAGATATATACGGCTTCTGTGCTACTCTTTTCTTTGCACTTACAGGTCGTTTGCCTTCTGAGGCTCTTAAGAGAAAGGACGATAGCCGTCTGCTTATGAGCACAGGTGTTGCAAAGAAGCTTCCTCCTTTTGTTATTTCAACCCTTGCAAAGGGCTTGCAGGTAAACAGAGAGGATAGAATTGCATCATTCAAGGAGCTTTCTGAACAGCTTTCAGCAACTCCAACAGTGCAGGCTATGCAGAATGAGATTTCTAATACTGTAAAGGTTGATATGCCACAGCCTGAGAAAAAGGGTAAAATAAGCAACTTCCAGATGGGTGTTATCTCAATGCTTGTTGCGTTGATTATTTTTGGTGTTGCAGGATATTTATGGTATTCAACATATCCACTAGATGGTATTTTTGATGTTGAAACAGAGGCAACAGAAAGTGCTTCTATTGTACCAGAAATATTAGGTGAGGGCTACACATACCCACCAGATAGCGAGTATTTCAGAGTACCTGATTTTACAGGAAAAACATGGGAAGAGGCAGTAGCTATTTCTGCTGAATCAACTGAATATGCTATCTATAAGGCAATTGATGAGGAGTTTAGTGATACTGTTCCTCAGGGTAAGATATGCAGACAGACACCAGAGGCAAATAAAACTGTTTCTCGTGGTAACGACGGTGTATCAATTTCTTGTACTATAAGTAAGGGTGCACAGTTCCGTGCTTTACCAGAGGTTGAAAATATCAACAAGGATACAGTTACAGAAAGCCTTACAAAGGAAGGCTTTATTGTAAACTCAACACTAACCTACAGCGATACTATTGAGGTAGGCAAGGTTGTTTCTTATTCTGGTAACTCAAAGGCTGGCGATAAGCTAGAGTATGGTTCAACTGTTACTATCAGTGTTAGCTTAGGTAAAAAGCCTGAAACTGCTACTGAGAAAACCTTTGTATATAAGGACGAGGATTATCTAACTCCTGCTACTCCTGTTACTCCAGCTCCAACTGCTCCAACAGTAGCAGATACAACTACTGATGACACAACAGTTACAGAGTAATTTTAAATTTAATAATTATTAACGGTAAAACAGCCACCAACAGTTGAAATAATTGTTGGTGGCTGTTATAATTATAGTAATAATTGTTATTTTGTATACCTATTTTTGAGAGTATTGTAGCTTTATGCTGTTTTCTACAATTCTTATAAGATTAAGCATAGAGCTTGAATATTCAGGGTAGCTTCCTGTTAATATCTCTTGAGAAAGAACAGGTATGCTTTCTTTTTGTAATGGCTGAACATCATTTAAGCTTTTGCTACCAGAAGCAGATATAACCTCGGCTTCTTTAATTGCCTGATATGCTAGCGTGTAGCTATTGTAGGTTTCCTTTGGAATAGCAAACATAGCCTGTGGGTTTTGAGGATTTGTTGTATATAGGGTTCTGAATATTTTATAAACCGATGTCATAAGATGGTCGGTAACAGCAGTGTTCAGACTGTTGCTGTTAGATTTTTCTATAATATCAAAAATAAGGCTTGTAGAATTTTGTATGAGCTTTTTATTAAGCTGTGAAAGCTCGTTGCCATAGTTTACTGACAGCTTGCTTTTAGTAGAGTTATCCTCAACTGTAATAGTAGCACCATTGCGTTCAGTGGTTCTACCAAGCAGATAATCACACGATACGTTATAATAATCAGCTGTTTTCACAACAAAATCAAGTCCACATTCTCTTATTCCTTTTTCGTAATGTGAGAGTAACGCCTGAGAAATACCTAAGTCGCTTGCCACACGCTTTTGGCTTAGCTTTTTTTCTTTTCTCAGCAATGTTATGATTCGTGAAAATTCTGTGTTCATTTTTACCTCGTATATAAGTATTAGTAAATTTTGCAAAAAAATATACACATAGTATATTATAAAACAAAGTAAAAGTAAAGTTAAAACCATTCGTTAAATAATCAAATTTTTCAAGGAGAATACTATGAAATCTTACCAAATTCATTTTATAAGACATGGCTCTACAGTTGCTGATAATAAGGGACAGTATATAGGCACAACAGATGTACCACTGTCACAGCAGGGAATAGAGGATTTAAAAAAGTATGACGAGCTTTACAAATACCCTGGTACACCTATACTATACACAAGCCCACTGCTAAGATGTGTGCAAACCTGTAATGTGCTTTATCCTGCAATAAAGCCAACTGTTGTTTCTGGCTTATCAGAATGCTCATTTGGTGATTGGGAGGGTAAAACAGCTGATATGCTACAAACAGACCCAAGCTTTACAGCGTGGCTTGCAAACTCAAGAGATAATGCACCACCAAATGGAGAAAGTGGTATAGAATTCACCAGAAGAATATGTAAAGCCTTTGAGGGTATTGTGGCTAACCTTATGAATACAGGCGAAACAACAGCAGTTGTAGTAACACACGGTGGTGTTATTATGACATTGATGTCAATATATGGCTTGCCACAGGCTGAATCATATCGTTGGCAAATGGATAATGGCTTTGGCTACTCTATAAGAATAACTCCTATGCTCTGGATGCGTGACAAGGTTGCCGAGGTTTACGACTATTGTCCACGAGAGGATAAGGAGGATTAATTGTAGTCTACTTTACATTTATAGTAACCAAATTATGTTATAATGATATAAAAATCTGGAAAGATAATAATGGAGGAAAATAATTATGAAAACTTATAAAATTGCCTTGCTAAAGGGTGACGGAATCGGCCCAGAAATTGTTGATCAGGCTGTAAAGGTGCTTGATAAAACTGCCGAGAAATTTGGCTTTGCTGTAGAGTACGATACTGCTGACATTGGTGGTATTGCTATTGATAATTATGGCGAGCCATTGCCACAGGTTACAATAGATAAGTGTAAGGCTGCTGACTCAGTTATGCTTGGTGCTGTTGGTGGCCCTAAGTGGGATACTCAGCCTGCTGGTAATCGTCCAGAGTCTGGCTTGCTGAAAATCAGAGAGTCACTTGGACTTTTCGCAAATCTTCGTCCTGCTGTAATATTTGAGCCACTAAAGAGTGCTTCTCCTATTAAGGATGATATTATTGGTGACAACCTTGATATTATGATTGTTCGTGAGCTTACAGGTGGTATCTACTTTGGTACAAGAGGCAGAGTAGATGAAAACGGTGTAGAGGCTGCTTACGATACAGAAAAATACTCTGTAACAGAGGTTGAAAGAATTGCAAAGGTAGCCTTTGATATGGCTATGAAGAGAAATAAAAGACTTACAAGCGTAGATAAAGCAAATGTTCTTGAGTCATCTCGTTTGTGGAGAGAAACTGTAAACAGAATTGCTAAGGATTACCCAGAGGTAGAGGTAAATCATATGTATGTAGACAACTGTGCAATGCAGTTGGTGCGTAATCCTGGTCAGTTTGATGTTATTGTTACATCAAATATCTTTGGTGATATTCTTTCTGATGAGGCTTCTATGATAAGTGGTTCTATCGGTATGCTTGCTTCAGCTAGCTTAAGCTCAGGCAAGGCTGGTCTATATGAGCCTATCCATGGTAGTGCACCTGACATTGCAGGACAGGATATTGCAAATCCACTTGCAACAATTCTTTCAGTTGCTATGATGCTTAAATACTCTTTAGACGAGCCACAGGCTGCACAGGCTATCGAAGACGCTGTTGCAAAGGCTCTTGAAACTCATAGAACACCAGACATTTACGAAGACGGCACAACAAAGGTAACCTGCACACAAATGGGTGACTTTGTTTGTTCATTAATCTAAATTTACATTTCATAGGCTATGGTGTAAAAGCCATAGCTATGACTTTATTATGAAACGATATGAAAAAATTTGATATTCACACTCATATTTTACCGTCGATAGATGACGGAGCATCAGATATAGATATATCTATCCTGCTTTTAGAAGCACTTGAAGAGCAGGGAGTAACTCATATTGCTTTTACTCCTCATTTTTATACTCAATATGAGGACATAGAAAACAGGCTTGCAGAATTTTTAGAAGCACGAGAAAAGGCATATAAGCTGGTTAAGGAAAATTATACTGGTAGCCTTACCTTTACAGTGGGTGCAGAGGTTCATTTATCAGAAAATATTCTTTTAATTGAAAATTTAAAGGATTTATGTTATAGGTCAACAAATTATTTGTTGATAGAAATGCCATATAATAGTAGCTTTTCTGATGAAGAGATAAAAATACTAAAGGAGATTATCAGTAAGCATAAAATCATACCAGTGCTTGCACATATTGAGCGTTATCCTGTTGTATTTAAAAACAAAGAGCTATTATCACAGCTAAAAGAAATGGGCTGTATTATGCAAATAAATACAGAAAGCCTTAGGGGAGTGTTTTCGAAGAATAAAATAATAAAACTTATTAATGAAGGCTATGTAGCTTTATTGGGGTCAGATACACACTCTACAATTCGTGGCTGTGATTATGGTATGGGATTTTCTGTTATTGAGAAAAAATGCAAGGATGAGGTTATTGAGAATATATGCTATGTATCACAATCCTTGTTTTGGCGTGAAGTAGAATAATTAAAGGAATTATAGTTGGATAAAAGGAAGAATAAATTTGGGTTTGTAGGGGAGTTATGGATTAGCACAAACCAAAACTTGAAGTTTGGGTAAAGCCTTTTCAAAGGCTTTTGGGTCGAGGGCAAAGCCCTCGTGGGATTTTAAAGGGCGAAGCCC
>JAXJTP010000006.1:0-8302 GCA_036309525.1 Acutalibacteraceae bacterium
AGCTATGATAGAGAAAAACGTAAAGTTTGGGTCCACCCTTTTTAAAGGGTGGTGGGTCAAGGGCAACGCCCTTGTGGGTTTTTAGGGCGAAGCCCTAAACTCATAATCGTCTTTTAAAATGCCGTTTTCAACAGCATTTTAGGAATTAACGAGAAGTTAAAAGGTTTTGCCTAATGTAACCAATCCCGTAGGGATTGATTGCGTAAAATCCCACGAGGGGTTTCACCCCGAGCAACCAATTTACTTCGTAAATTGGTTGCATTACCCCATAAACTTTTGAAAAAGTTTAATCAAAACTTTTAAGCTGTCTTTCCTTTGGTGTGAGCGTTAGCTCACACCTACAAACCCAAATTTACCTACTACCAATTTCTACAATTATTATTGTCATTACAAAAGAAGATATTCACATTTCAATATAAAAAATACTCCCTTACTTTTAGCAAGGGAGTAAAAATACAAATATTCTATTTATCGTGTACCAAAAATTCTGTCGCCTGCGTCACCTAAACCAGGTACAATATAGCAATTTTCGTTAAGACCTTCGTCCTTGGCTGCACAGAATACCTGTACATCAGGGTGTGCCTCGGTAAGAGCCTTTATACCCTGTGGTGCTGCAACTATGCACAAGAATTTAATACTCTTAGGATTGCTCTTTTTAATAATAGAAATTGCGTCAACAGCTGAGCCACCTGTTGCAAGCATTGGGTCAAGTACAAAAACATCTCTGTCTTCAATATCAGCAGGTAATTTTTTATAGTACTCTACTGGCTCAAAGGTTGTTTCGTCACGGTATAAACCGATATGTCCAACCTTTGCAGCTGGTATCATTTGAAGCATAGCGTCCAGCATACCACTACCTGCACGCAAAATCGGTACAAAAGCAAGCTTTCTACCTGCAAGCACCTTAGTTTTAGCCTTTGATACTGGTGTTTCTATCTCTATGCTCTCAAGTGGTAAATCTCTTGTAGCCTCATAGCACATAAGCATAGAAACCTCTGATACAAGCTCACGAAACATCTTACTACCAGTGTTTTTATCACGCAAAAATGTAAGCTTATGCTGAATCAAAGGATGATCCAACACTGTTACCTGATTAGTCATACTCTTTTCCTCCTTATATTTTTTAACAATTTAACATAAATAGTGCTGATAGATTATTCAGCGTCCTCAATATC
Organism: Acutalibacteraceae bacterium; assembly: GCA_036309525.1. GTDB lineage: Bacteria > Bacillota > Clostridia > Oscillospirales > Acutalibacteraceae > CAG-964. Next base: position 1,176 of record JAXJTP010000006.1, read on the forward strand.
CTTAATCATATAAACTCTGTTAAGGTGTCTGCCACCCTCGAATGGTGTGTTAAGGAAAATATCTGCTAAATGTACAGCTGTATCTGCATTGATTACTCTGCCACCAAGGCAAAGCACGTTTGCGTCGTTATGACGACGTGTCATTTCTGCACAGAAGTCATTTGTAACAACTGCTGCTCTTACACCCTTAACCTTATTCGCAACCATAGAAACGCCTATGCCTGTACCACAGCAAATTATACCTAAGGTACATTCCTTGTTAGCTACTGCACGAGCAGCCTTTTCTGCGTATATAGGGTAATCTACTGACTCTGTGCTATCTGTGCCAAAATCCTTTACCTCTACACCCTGACTGATAAGGTGCTTTTTTATTGCCTCTTTAATTTCAAATCCACCGTGGTCTGCTGCTAATGCTATCACTTTTATTTCCCCTTTATGTATAATTTTTTGTTAATCTTCTTTTTTAAGCTTTTTCTGTAGCTCTCGCTGTGCCTGTGGCAGGCTTAGGTATGATGGTAAAAGCTGATTTGAGCTTACTGTTTTTCCACACTCAACAAGCCTTTGTGCAGCCATAGCTACACCTGTTGCCTGCTGATACCTTAAATGTGCAGGTGCAATGCGTAGGTCTGCTTCAGAAACAGACATTAAAGCATTTGCAAGCTCTGCTCCGTCACCCACTAAAATAACTGTTGTATCAGAGTATTTTTCATTAAGCTCAGCCTCAAGCTCATCATAGGAAATTGCTCTATCATCACACAATCTTTCAACAGTGCCATCTGTACTGCATTTAAAAATAGCATTGAAAAATCTTTTACATCTGGCATCTATTACCGGACATACAATTATATCTGTATATGCATAATTGTAAGCCATAGCCTCAAGAGTTGGAACAGGTACACAAGGCTTGTTTTCTGCTAATGAAATTCCTTTTATTGCAGAAATTCCTATACGTAAGCCTGTAAATGAACCAGGCCCTACCGAAACTGCAAAATAATCAACATCACTTAGCTTTAAATTTGCGTTTTGTAATAATGCCTGTGCCATTGGCATAAGCGTTGTGCTATGTGTAAGCCCTGCATTGATATAGTTTTGTGCTAATATTTTGCCATCCTTCACATATGCTACCGAAGCAGCTGTTGATGAAGACTCCATTGCCAGAATTTCCAAGCTATCTGCACTCCTCAACTGTTAATATTCTTTCATTTTCGTCATTGCCCTTTTGAATTGTTATTCTGATATACTCATCAGGCAATGCGTTTTCTATATTTTCGCTCCATTCAATTACAAGCACACCTGTATCTAAATAGTCAAAAAATCCGATTGAATATAGATCGTCCCAGCCACTTATACGATACATATCAAAATGGTATATATTGCATTTTCCGTGGTACTCGTTTACAAGTGCAAAGGTAGGGCTTGATACACAATCATCACAGCCCAAGCCCTTTGCAATACCTGTGGTAAGAGCTGTTTTGCCCATACCCAAGCCACCGAAAAGTGCTATTACCTCTGTACCGTTTAAGTTTTCTGCTATTTCCTGACCTATTTTAAGTGTTTCTTCATATGAATGGCTTTTGTAAACCTTACTCAAATTACTCACCTATCAGAATAAGCCTGAAATTACACCGTTTTCGTCTACATCTATTCTCTCGGCTGCTGGTACCTTTGGTAAGCCTGGCATTGTCATAATATCACCTGTGTAAACTACAACAAAGCCTGCACCGTTAGAAAGCTTTAAATCTCTTACTGTAATAGTATGACCTGTTGGTGCACCAAGTAAAGCAGGATTATCAGATAATGAGTACTGTGTTTTAGCCACACATACAGGTAGACTGTCACCACCTAGCTCTACTATTTTAGCAAGTGCCTTTTCAGCCTGAGCTGTAAATATAACATCATCTGCACGATAAATCTCGTTTGCTATCTTCTTAACCTTTTCCTTTATAGTTAAATCAAGGTTGTATAGTGTGTTAAAGCTACTCTCTTTATCACAAGCCTTTACTACCTTTTCGGCAAGGTCCTTTCCACCTTCGCCACCCTTTGCAAACATCTCTGCTGTTGCAAAGTCTGCACCCTTGTTGTAGCAGTACTGACGAATAAACTCAAGCTCTTCCTCAGAATCTGTAATAAATTTATTTATAGCTACTACTACTGGCACACCGTATTTTCTCATATTATCTATATGAACACCAAGGTTTACTATACCCTTTTCAAGTGCCTCAAGATTTGGCTCTCCTACACTTGCCTTTGGTACTCCACCATTGTATTTCAATGCACGACAGGTAGCAACCAATACTACTGCATTTGGCTTAATGCCAACATATCTGCACTTAATATCAAGGAACTTTTCTGCACCAAGGTCAGAGCCAAAGCCAGCCTCTGTAATACAGTAATCGCCTAGCTTTAGTGCCAGCTTTGTAGCTCTTACAGAGTTACAGCCGTGTGCAATATTTGCAAAAGGACCACCATGCATAACAGCAGGAGTACCCTCTAATGTTTGTACAAGGTTTGGCTTAATAGCGTCCTTAAGAAGTGCTGTCATAGCACCGTTAGCCTTTAAATCCTTAGCATATACAGGTGAGCCATCATACTTATACGCAACTAATATATTACCAAGACGCTTTTTAAGGTCTGTAATGTCGTTAGCAAGGCACAGAATAGCCATAACCTCACTGGCAACAGTAATCTGGAATGAGTCCTCTCTTGGTACTCCGTTTATTCTTCCACCTAAGCCTGCAACTATAAATCTAAGCTCACGGTCATTCATATCAAGACAACGCTTAAAAAGAATTTGTCTTGGGTCTATGCCTAGCTCGTTGCCCTGCTGAATGTGGTTATCAAGCATAGCACATAAAAGGTTATTAGCAGCTGTAATAGCGTGCATATCACCTGTAAAGTGAAGGTTTATATCCTCCATAGGTAGTACCTGAGCATAGCCACCACCAGCAGCACCACCCTTTATGCCAAATACAGGGCCAAGTGAAGGTTCTCTTAGTGCGATTACAGCATTTTTACCTATTTTAGCCATAGCCTCGCCTAAGCCTGCTGTTACAGTTGTTTTTCCTTCTCCTGCTGGAGTAGGGTTAATAGCAGTAACAAGAATAAGCTTACCGTCTGGCTTATCCTTTAGTCTGTCTGCCAATGAATCATTAAGCTTAGCCTTATATCTTCCGTAAGGCTCAAGCTCCTCGTTTGTTATCCCCAGTTCATTTGCCACATCAACAATAGGTTTTAATGTAGCCTGCTGAGCTATTTCGATATCAGAAAGCAAAACAAACACCTCCAAGTTATTTTTCATTAATTATAACATACCACAGCAATACAGACAAGTAAAAACAAAAAATTTGCTTATCTTCTATATTTCTATATTTTAAGCTATTTGTAAAAATAAAAACTACTAATCTATTATAGCTTAGCATAGTCATTAATTACATAAAATCAGTATTTGCCACTGTTAACATACACATTCACCATTTTTTATATATTTTACATAAAATTATATTGCTATTTTCTAACAATTAACTCTTCAAAAGACTTGAAAAGGAAACTTTTGGTATGATACACTTTGAGAGTATAGCGTATTATCAAAGGCTATAACTTTATTATAGGTAAGGACGAAAAAAAATGAGGACGAAAAAAGAGAGTCGTATTAAAACAGCTACCTCTAAGATAGTATCTGTTTTGCTTGCTGTAGCCATTATAGCAGTTGGTATGCCTTTTACTGCTTTTGCTGAAGCTTCGGCAACACCACCTGCTTATGTTACATCAACTACGACAAAAGCTCTCTGGGCAGAGGGTAGCAATGCCCAGACAACAAACAACATTGATGCAGTAAGATGGCATCAGAAGAACGGTAAATATTATTGGTTTTTACCTTCTTCAGCAGATTTATCAAATCTGATTGTTTACCACAACTTTGAAAGCGTTAAAATCAACGGCACAGCTATTATAAGTGGTAACAGCTATAATATGTTTGAAAATAATCAGACATATACAGTAACAGCTGACGGTGCTGATTACACCCTATGCGTGCAAAAGGCAACTGGTATTGGCTCTATATTTTTAACAACAGAAAGTGGCTCGATGAGAAAAATACATGCCACTAAAGGAACAGAAGAAAGTGGTCAGCTGGTAGCTATCGACTATGATGGTTCTGTTTCTTATGATAATGAGCTTGATTCTATTAAAGGCAGAGGTCATTCAACATGGGCTTTACCTAAAAAACCATACAACATAAAGCTTGCTAAAAAAGCTTCATTACTTGGTATGGATAAAAACAAAAAGTGGTGTCTGCTTGCGAATGCACAGGATCACTCTATGATAAGAAACAAGCTTATGTACGACCTTGCACACGAAGCAGGACTTGAATTCTCTCCTGACTCTCGCTTTGTTGATTTATACGCAAATGGTCAGTACCTAGGTACATATCAGGTTACACAAAAGGTAGAGGCTGGTGACGGCGACCTTGTAGACATAACTGACCTTGAGGCTAAAACAGAGGACGCTGTTGCATTAGCTACTGGCATTGAGGATGTAGACCTTGAGGAGCTATATGGCAATGATAAATACAGTGTTAACACAGATATGTATTATGGCTCAAGAACAGGCTTTAATATCCCTTATAATCCAGAGGATATTACTGGTGGTTACTTAATGGAGTTTATAATTCCAGTAGATGAACCTAGCTCATTTATTACATCAAATGGTCAGCCTGTTAATGTAAAGGCTCCTGAGTTTTGTTCAGCTGAGCAAATAAATTATATTGCTGACTTTATGCAGGAACTTGAAGATGCCCTATATTCACCAGATGGCTATAACTCAAAGGGCAAGCACTTTACAGAATATATCGACATTAAATCTGCTGCTATTATGTACCTGATTCAGGAATATTCATTAAATCTTGATGGTGGTCTTTCAAGCTGTTATTTCTACAAGGACTCTAAGCTTACAGGCGACGGCAAGGTACACGCAAGCCCTGCCTGGGATTTTGATATTGCTTTAGGTAATATTACCGAAGAAAGATACGGCGTTTATATGACAGATTACAACAGCTGGTTTGCTAAAAATGCTTATGGACCTGCTGGAAAAACAATATTTGCAGCACTCTGCAATCACGAGGACTTTATAGCAGAGGTTGAAAAGGTATGGAAAGAAAGCTTTGCACCTGCTCTTGATATTGCTTTAGGAAAAACAGAGGGTAACAGTAGACTTCAAAGTATATACCAATACGACGCACTGCTTGAGTCATCTTCAATAATGAACTACACCAGATGGGATTTAAAAGATACACTACTTGTACCTAACTCTGGTAACACTCAGGATGAGCAGATAAAATATCTTGAAACCTTTGCAAACGGAAGATTTGAATTTATGAATTCATATTTTTCTGACGTTTTAGGATACCTTAAAAAGGATTATCTAAATGAGCTTGACTCCATTATTTCAGAGATAAAGAATATGTATTCTGAGGACATACCTGAAGAAAAAGCTACAATTGATAAACTAACTAAACTTATCGATCAGGCTAAAACAGATATTAACAACTCACAATCTGCTTCTGAAGTTGAAAACATTTTCGACGAATTAGTAGATACTATAAATAATTCTTTACTGATTACAATTTACTTCGATAATTCAATAACAAAATGGGACAATGTATATTTATATGCTGAAGGCTATGCCTGGATAGACGAATTCGGCAACCTACATAAAGGTGAGCCTTTTGTAGAATGGCCTGGCACAAAAATGACACCTGTAGGCAATAATATGTATAAGTTCACATTCACTGGTGACATTTCTAATTCGCTACATACTGTAACCTTTACAAATGGTGAATCTGAGGAGTCAGGAAACAGATGTCAAACATCTTCATCATCAATATACAATTTTCTCTCTGAAGCTTTTTCAGGCACATTTATACCATCTGACCAAAAAGCAGAATATTCTAAAGAGCTTAATGCTTATATTTACGACGGAAGATGGAACGCTGAGGAGCTTATTGGAGATGTAAGTAAAAACTCTGCTATAGACCTGATGGACGCTGTACTTATTATGAAGCACCTCGTTGGTTCTTATGAGCTTGATAAATTCCAGCTACGAGATGCAGATATTGATGGCAATGACAAAATTGAACTAATCGATGCTGTTTATATTCAAAAATACCTTTTGGGGTTAATTTAAGAATTCCCTGACAATTATCCATTTTAATAAAAATAATCTTTTAACTTTCTAAATGACTACTAAAAATCTCGCATATTTGGTGTAACAGCTGTATATGCGAGATGTTTTTATAATAATATACAATCCATTGTTGGAAAAGTATATCAAAAGTAGTATAATACAATATACAACAAACATATCTAAAGCATACAAAACAATTATGAGGAGAATAGATTATGACAGAAAAAGAGAGAGAACAAATAATTAAATTTCTAAAATCTAATGGTTGGGATGAAAACAGATGTGTTGATACATCAGATTTTAGATATGAATTGATGGACGACCCAGATAATGAATTTTTAGGTCCGAAATTTTCTCAATTTGAAACAGCAAAAAGATTTTTAAGTAATTTTGGTGGATTGCGTTTTGAATGGCGACATCCAAACAATAATTATGAATTTGAAATGAGATTTGATGGTAGGGTTGGTACTCGAGTTATGTACTTAAAATGGTATATAGCTTACTTTAGATGTATGTTGTACCCCGTAGGAGAATATCCGGCACTACCAGGTGAGTTGTTTATTGATGAACAAGGTTATTTCTATATTGCACAAGATACATTTGTAAGAAAATTAGGTAACGATATATTTGAAATATTGTATGACTTTATTTTCTTAAATAAAAAACGTATTTATAAGGAAATAGCCTACTGGGAGGACGCTGGATATTCAGATGAATTTATGGAACAGTGGAATTATGATTTTGATGAACTGGATAAAACGAAGCAAGAATAAGGAGAATAAATTATGACAGTAAAAGAGAGAGAACAAATAGTTAAATTTCTAAAATCTAATGGTTGGGATGAAAACAGATGTGTTGATACATCAGATTTTAGATATGAATTGATGGACGACCCAGATAATGAATTTTTAGGTCCGAAATTTTCTCAATTTGAAACAGCAAAAAGA
>JAXJTP010000007.1:0-1963 GCA_036309525.1 Acutalibacteraceae bacterium
ATCTTCGTCTAGTTCTGGTATAATAGCATCAGTACCTTCGTCTCTCTTATACAGAATAGAGTCCATCTCATCATCAAGTGCACCTTTTGCTGGTATTAACATTCTACCAGTTCTGAGTTCTTCTGCCAGCTGTTCTATAGCCATTGCTTTATCATGCTTCCAGGCTGGATATGCTCTTACGCCATAGTTTCTTTTAAGCTCTGCAATGATACTTTTTTCGTTATTATCTGCAAATACATCTACTTCTGGTGAAAGTCCTCTTTTCATTAGAAGCTCTTTTGCTGCTTCATCATGTTCTTTTATTACGTTTACAATGCCAGTAATATCAGAATGATTAAACTTGTTCTCTCTTAATACCCATGCCTGTCTGGTATTCTTGTTATAAGCTAGTGTTACAACTGCGTTATAGTCCGAGAAACCGAAGTCTACACCAATACAGATGTTTGTAAAGTTCAATGTCTCTGGATTTGCTGGTATAGTATAAGTCTGTCTTCCTTTGAATACCTGAGCTTCTGTATCATATGCTCCCATTGTACCATAATATTCCCTCTGTATAAATGAGGATTCTCTGGTTACTCCTTTAGAGATACATTCTTCATGAATAAATGCTTCTGGGTCTGGCATATGTGGATTTTCAAACATAGTCCAGTGGTACTTCTTAAATGTAGTATCGTTCCATGCTTTCTCACACCAAGTATGTGGAACTCTAGGAGGTGTACCTGTTGCAATAAGTACAGAGTCAGCAAAGTCGGCCATACAAGGTCGTAATACTTCATCCATCAGATATTGCATATTCTTCTGGTGTCCACACTCATCAATAATTACGAGTCTGTAGCTATATCCACGACCTTTATCTGCTTCTGCTTTGTTGGTATTACCTCTGAAAGTAATCTTACTACCATTAGTAAACTCTATATAACCTTCTGCTTTAGACTCTTGTTTTATTCTAAGTCCTACTTCTTCTACAGCTTTATGTGTTTCATCCCACATCTGATTAATAGCATTAGAAAAGTTTAAGTTCAAATAAAGACACGGACTATTTGGTTTAATACAAGTCCAGGCTAAACGTCGGGCATTAGAATATGTTTTACCAGCACGTCGTCCACAGATTGCTATCTGCTTTCTGTACTGAGTATCATCCATTAAGAAGTCTCTCTGCTCTTTGAATAAGTTCTTAAGTAACTTATAGTGCATGAAGTCTATATCTTTATTTCTTTCGTTTTCTGCGATTTTATCTAGTTCTTCTACAGCATTCTCTTTTACTATTAACTGTAATATAATCTGGCCAATTCTGCCATTTGGATCATCCATAGCTTCTTTAAGACATTTATCTAGAAACTTAGAATAATACTCTATTCCGCTCTTGTCCTGTTTTATTAAAGAGTCTTTTAACTGATTATATATTAAGTCTTTTAATAAGACATTAGTTTGTCTAGCCGCTATATTTTTCTTAATAGCTTCTGGAGTATGAGATGCCGCAGTTGCTTTAGATGTATCTGCTCCTGGTTTTCTTCCCATTATTCTTTTTTCTCCAAATCAATATTTTGCACCGAATTCGTGGTACTATCTGATTTATTAGTAAAGTCAATAGGATATATCTTACCTGACTTAGCTGTCTGAGGGAAAATGCCCTTCTCATGAAGCGGATATAACTGGCCGTCATAATATGGCATAAATAAAACGTTATATTTAGACTGTACCATTGCTATTGGGAATTCTTCTGGTCTCTGCATATTGAATAGAGCTAGAGATTTGTCTATGAAGTCTTTATCATCAATCCAGAAGTCAATATACTTTTCTGGGTTCTTCTTTAGTTTTCTCCAGGTTTTATTTATTTCTACTGGATCTGGTTTATTTTTTGATAGGATATAGCCACAGATTATAACGCTTCCTAATGTGTTTATATACATATCCGGATTGAATATGCAACTGTTTTTCTTTATTTCTTTTTTCATTGAATGTA
>JAXJTP010000008.1:0-14438 GCA_036309525.1 Acutalibacteraceae bacterium
ATACCGGCTCATGCAAAGATTGTAGAGCATGTAACATATTCATACAGTTGTAGAAACTGTGATAAGAATGGTGAGTCAGGCTTCATAAAGCAAGCTGAACATCCTAAAGCACTTATTCCAAAATCAATAGTTTCACCACAATCACTAGCGTATATAATGAATCAGAAGTATACTCTTGCAGTACCACTATACAGACAGGAGCAGGAGTTCAAAAGACTAGGATTTGAGCTACCAAGACAGAATCTTTCTAATTGGATAATAAAGGGTGCAGCACTGTTGAAGCCACTTTACAATGAGCTAAAGTCTAGTCTGCTAAATGAAACACTATTGCATGCAGATGAGACTGTTCTTGAGGTTCTAAATGAACCAGGTAAGACTGCAACCAGTAAATCCTATGTATGGATATATAGAACTTCAATGTATAACACACATCCCGTAGTATTGTATGAGTATACTCCAGGTCGAGGTAGCATATATCCTGAGAAATTCCTTAAGGATTGGTCTGGAACATACCTGCATTGTGACGGATATGTTGGATATAAAAAATTAGAAAACGTCACACTATGTGGCTGTTTAGTTCATGCTAAAAGAAAGTTTCACGAAGCATTAACCGTAAGTCCTGACAATGAGATAGCAAAAACAGGAGAAAAATATCTGTGTAAGCTATTCGCTTTAGAGCATGATGCAGATAAGCAAGAAATGTCTCTTGAAGAAATATATTTATTAAGACAAACCAAATCTAAAGCGATAATTGATAAATTCTATACTTGGATAAATTCTGTAAAGGATAAAATCTTGCCACAAAGCTGTGTGGGCAAGGCGATTACCTATGCCATAAATCAGAAAGAAGCTCTTTGTAGCTTTCTTCTGGACGCAAGAATTCAGCTAAGTAACAATCTCGCAGAGCAAAGCGTGAAGCCGTTTGTTATAGGCAGAAAAAACTGGTTGTTTTCCAACACCGTTAACGGAGCAACCTCATCAACAATTATATATAGTACTATTCAGACAGCTATAGCTCATGACCTGATACCGGAAAAATATCTGACATATGTATTCACACAAATACAGTATGGTAAGGGTGTAGACACTTATCTTCCTTGGTCTGAGCAGATACCTGAATATTGTAAGTCGAAAAAGCCTCAGCAGAAATAATGTGCTGAGGCTTTTATGCGTGCTTGAGTTGACGCTTACGCAGAAATAATGTGCTGAGGCTTTTATGCGTGCTTGAGTTGACGCTTACAAAATATCAGGCAACTAATGCATTTGCATTGACTCTCTCTATTGTCTTGCGAATTCCTGCCCATACAGACAAATCTGTAAATATATCCACAACGCTACCTTTATCTGTAAAGGGTGATTCTGTTAACACAGAAAAATCCTTCATCATACCGTTGTGTACAATATATTCTACAATTTGATTAACAAAATATATCTGTCTGCTGTCAAGATTTGTTTCATCAAGATATTCTGCAAATGCTGTTTTAGCAGCGTTCATATCCAAGCCTACGATTTCACGGACAAACTCACCAAGTGGCTTTTGACCATACTCAGCCTCATAGTCCTGCTTAGTACCAACCTCACTCCAAAGAATTTCTTCAAGAGCCTTTACATCGTCAGCGTTAAGTGGAATATTAGACCTTAGCTTTGTGATAGCTGAATTATCCTGATGTTGTCTGACATAAAATTCTGCTTTTGCTTTGTAATTCTTCAAATCATCATTTTCAAGCTCAGATTCATTCCATTCAATCGAAATTAATTCGTCATCGAAATTAGTTTCGTAACGAATAGCCTTAACAGGAATATACTTTATTAAATCACGGAGCTTTTCACGGATATGTTCAAACTCATTTATGCCTGCATTATCAAGGTAATCTGTATGCAGGATTTTATCTATTAAAGCTGACTGCACCATAATTTCAGGGATATTTGCAACGCTTGCAATGCCAGACACCTTTTTATACAAGTCTGTTCTAGCACGGGAGTATGTCTTCCCTATTAAATAAGCCAGCTCTATGCCATACATAAGTGCGTCAAAACGCATAGCCTTAGGGTCGTCTTCGTCTGGTGTAATAAGAGGTGCAAGCTCTTCTCTGATAATCAAGGTATCCTCATAGGTAAGGGTGTTATAATTTTCTGGGTCAGAATATTTCTCGACATATCTCAGATGTTGCCTTACTGCAAAATTATCCTTGTTAAGCTCACAAACCTTACGCACCATATCCTCAACTAATGCTTTACGGAAAGCAATAAGCTCATCTGTCTGATATGCTAAATCCTGTAGCTTGTAAGCAATCTGTGCCTTTAAGTTAAATATAGCACCCTGCAAAGTCAACTGATTAGCAGTAGGCTTGCCGTTGCTCATACGGAAAAACTCAAAGTTACCACAGAAATCAAAGATATAGAACAGCTTTTTATCCTCTCCGTCGATAAGGTTAGGACAAAGTCTAGTACCTCGACCTATCATCTGCCAGAATTTTGCTTTACTCATAACCTTTTTGAAAAACACAAGGTTCAGCACCTCTGGTACATCAATACCCGTATCGAGCATATCAACAGAAATTGCAATTTGTGGTAGCTTTTTAGGGTCAGAAAATTCGTCAATAGCACTTTGAGCAAAATTTATTGTATTATCAATTACCTTTGCGTAGTCCTTCAGATGTGGATATTCCTTATTGAACACCTCAAAGATTTTTTCTGCGTGCCTGTGATTCTTTGCAAAGATTATGGTTTTACCTATCTTTGCACCATAATCAATTTTAAGTCCGTTTGTCATAAGCACATTCAGGGCCTCTTTGATTGTATCCTCATTAAAAATCCATTCATTAAGTGCAGAGGAGCTGATTTTTTCGGGTAGCTCACCATTTTCGTCAAGGAAGGTTTCTTCGTATTGTGCCTTATCCTCGTCTGATAATTCATCGTAAACAATGCCCTGCTCAATGAATTTCAGCTTTGTTTCTACCGACATAAAATCAACAAGGTATCCGTCCTTTACAGCCTGAGCAAGCTCGTAGCCATAGGTAGGAACACCGTTTTCAAGCTCGAATATTTCGTATGTATTCTTTTCGATTTCATCCTTTGGAGTAGCTGTAAGACCTACTAAAGGAGCGTCAAAATAGGTGAAAATATCACGATATTTATTATAGATTGAACGGTGAGCCTCGTCACAGATAACCAAATCAAAATGCCCACAGGTAAACAGCTTGCCCTTATCATCCTTAATGGAATCTATACTACGAATCATAGTTTGATAGGTTGAGAAAACGCAATGAGCGTTGTAGTTGTCCTTTTCTTCACAGAGGTTAGTTACAGAAAGGTCGGGCAGAAGATTTACAAAGCTTCGTTTTGCCTGTGTAACAAGAGAATTACGGTCGGCAAGGAATAAAATATTTTTAATCCAGCCGTGTTTTAAAAGCACATCACATAATGCGATAACAGTTCTTGTTTTTCCAGAGCCGGTAGCCATAACAAGCAAAGCCTTGCGACGGTTTTTCTTGTCAAGGCTGTCGCATACTGCCTTGATTGCACCCTCCTGATAATATCTGCCTGCAATAGCTCTGTTAACAATAGCATTTTTAAGGCTTGTACGCATTGTTTGCAGATTAAAAAGCTTTTCTAAATCACGCTTTGAGTAAATTGTTGCAACCCTACGCTCGGGATAGATATTATCTGTAATACGTGTATCAAAGCCATTAGTAAGGAAAATAACAGGTCTGCGACCGTATTTCTTTTCTAAAATATCAGCATATAATTTTGCCTGCTGTCTGCCCTCGGCAACATCCTTACAGGTGCGTTTGGCTTCGATAATAGCAAGAGGCTTGTGTGTATCATCGTATAGCACATAATCAGCAAAGCCAAACTCTGATTTATTCGGCATACCAGCAAGCTCAACCTCGTTAAGCCAATCCTTGCCCTCAATCCAGCCTGCGTCTGTAAGCATAGTATTAATATACAGCTTACGGGTTTTAAACTCGGTAATATCAAGAGGCTTTGGAATATAGCTTTGCTGTTGCTCCTCTCTACGAGCTGTAAGCTCTTCCTTTAAGGCTTTATTTTCAGCAATTAAGGCTTCAAAATCAATATCGGGGATATTTTCAGAGGATTTTTCGGTGGACTCCTGCTTTAAAAGCAAGGAGTGGTCAAACTCAACAGGTGTATATGCATTATAATCTGCATAGCAACAAGCAACAAAATCAAGAAATATAAAGAGATTTTCAATACAGTGCTCAGCCTGTTGTAGGGTTATTTTTTTACCCGAATGTGCCACATTGTTGCCCGAAATGCGAACAAACCTCATTCTCTGCCATATATCCTGACCAACAATTTCACGAAAATCCTCGTTGTTCATAAGGCTGTTAAGAGAGGTATCATAGGGCATAGAAAGGTAGCTGTCAACAGAATACATCCACTTAACAGCAAACTCCATAGCCCTGCGACAATTCAGCACAGAGGCGTCAACATCAATATGCAGTATCCTCTCAGCAGATATAGCCACATCTGCAAAAGCGTCAAACCGTTTGTCGGCTTTTAGGAAGTCAAAGTTGGTCATAGTATCACCTCAATTATCAAAGTATTTTTTTAGAGAGGAATATTCCGTTTTATCAAATAAATCTAACTTATTTAGTGTGCCTAATTTAATCAAATCTCGACACTTCTTCATTCGTTCTAACATAGGAATAATTATTGTTGTACCATGATTTATAAAATCAAATAACTCTTCCTCTTTAGCTGGTATTTTGTATCCTTTCTGTGAACTAGAAATAATCACACCACTATCTCTAAGCTTACCAATAATCTTTGTACGAAATCCTTGTGTACTTATATTTGCAAAAGCAGTTTTTGCTAATTGATTTTTTAGCTCTTTTGTTGGTATGTATTTCCTTAAATCGTTATTCATAAATCTAAACAATAAATGTTTTAAAACTATCAATTGTGCCTGAATTTCCTCGTCGTCATCATCATTGTGCAGATTTATAAATTCAACAGCTTGTTTGAAACATATTTTAGCGATATCTAAATCATATTCATCAGATAATACTGAATTATTAACAATATAAGTTTCATATGTTTTTGGATAAGGTTCAATTCTAGTTATCTTTTTTTCTAACATTTTTCTGTATGATTGAATATCAGATGATTTCTTGTGTTCATCATAATCAAAAGATAAAGTACCACTTATTAAATCTGCTAATTGAATTAAAACATCGTTTTTACTGTTTTCAAAGTAGAAGTTTGCTTCTCCTAATAATGTAGGTATATCTTGTTTATTTTTAACATATTTTGCAAAGCTTTGCATATAGTCACTTCCACCAATTTCATCAGCAACAATAGTTAACTTCATAAAAGGGTGTCTTAACTCTTTGTGAACAATATTGTTCATAAATTTGTAAAATGATGTTTTAAATCTCAATCCTTTTACCGAAAGTAATTGTCGTTTACTAAACACAACTGAAAATATAGAAAACGGCAACGGTAGTAAATCTGCTAAAATTCTTTTCCTTCTTTTGTGATTTTTACCAATGCTTGAAGATTTCATTTCTCCCTTTTGGAAATGTTTTTGTCGAATTTTTTCTACCTCTTGTCTCAAAATATCAACATTCTGTTCTTCAACTATAATAGCAGAAATTATAAAGTGAGTTGAAACATTTGGATTATCAATATCCCATCCAAAAGCACCAGATTCATCTGTAAATGCATATATTCTATTCATAATCTTTACCTCATCCAAAATATTGTTGCATTAACGATTTTTTCAGCGTTTCAAGCTGTTCAAGGCTTTGTTTGACTTCAAATTTCAATTTGTCGGTTTGTTTGATAAAAGTTTCAAAAGAATTTTGTTCTTCGATACTTGGTATTGGAATCATTATTTTTCTAATCTCTGATAGATTTAATGTCTTTTGTGCAATGCCTTTTACTTTTTCTTCAATCTGTCGCTGTCCATCAGGTGCTAACAATGCACTATGCAAATAGAAACTATTTACTAAACTGCGTTTCGGCTTTAAATAAGCTATGTGCCTCTGGAACAAGAATTTTCTTTCTTCAACTACGATCGCAGGATGTCCATAAGAACCCACAGTGGACAAAAGAATGTCCCCAACTTCGATAGGTGTTCTTTTAATTAACTCGTTATATGTTTCTTCGCTGATAAACTTTTCAGAATTATATGTGACGGTATTATTTGCTAAATTTGATACAAAGATAAAAGGTATCCCTTCACTTTGAAATTTTGGTGGCTGATGTGTTCCATCTGTAATAACAGAACACAACTCATTTAGTGCAACCATATTTTGGCAGTCCTCAAACATCTCGATAAATCGGGATTTGACAAGTTCATCAAGCTTTGAAAGCTGTTCTTTTCTTAAATCAATTAAGCTTGAAATTTTATCTAATAAATTTACTATTCTTACTTGAATATCTTCATTTGGTAAAAATATAGTTAGTTCATCTATGTGTTCATTTCTAATATTGTTTATATTTGCACCACTTGATAAATTAGAGATAGCTTTTCTATATATGGAACTTTGAAAATAATGTGCAATATATTTAGGTGTAGATATTTTTGGACGAACAACCTTACAAAAAGCTCCAAAAGTTACATTCATATTTTCTTTTACATATGACGCTTTACCAACTAATTCCTTACTACCACTTGAAGCACAAACAACTATATCACCTTTTTGTAAATACTGTATTGATTTAACCTTGCTTTTATCCACATAAACAACATCATCAAAATTTAAAATACCATCTTGGATATTATTTGCTCTTAATAATATCACACTATCTTTATTTAATGATTGATGTAAATTATCAGGTTTGTATGAAACACCTCTTATTTGTTCTATGTATTCTCCTAATTTCGCCATAATACTCACCCTTTAAAATAGTGCAACTAATGATACAATAAGAGCAACAAAACAAATAACAGCAGAAAATACAGAAACAATATAGTTTCTATCCTTTTCAACAGCCATTTCGTTAGCTGAAGCTCTAAAAAACAATGAAAGCATTGCAATAATTGCAAGAAAAATTATCGCTAATACTATTCCAAAAATATTGGTAGAAATTATATTTATTGTAGTCCACTCAAATTTTTTTATTGTTATTATTGAGGCAATAAAAAATAACACAAATAAAAGCAAACCTAAAACTGCAATTATATTAAAAAACAAGGATATTACAATGCTAAATAAACCTGACGTCATTTCACCATTGGATTGTTTTTTATTAATGATTATATCCCTTACTGTTGTAAGAAATTTTTTTAAAGTTACCTTTTCTTCTGGTTTACTTTCTTTCTCTTTTGAACTTTCGTTTACAGCATTAGCCTTTATAATAGCCTCTGCTAATTTATCATAATCAATAGTATTGTTTATGATGGTTATACATCTTTTTCGCTTTCGCAACGTAATTCCTCCTGTTTTTTCTCTACAAATTCACGAATTGTCATACGATACTCTTTGATATGCTCTTTATACATCGGGAATATAATTTCTTTTTCATCTTTTGTGAATGTTTCCTCACAACCATTTGCTTTACGAAATTTATTTACATCAAAAGCAAAATGTTCTTTTGTGTCTGCTTCTAAAATTATGTATTTTTGATCACGTGATAATTTATGTAGTAACCCTTTAAAAGTGTAATCATTTGTCCAATGTGTAATCATTCTATGATATTGAACCCTAGGTAAACGACAGTGTCTCTTACCATTTTTATCTGTATATGTACTTTGGTGTAATATGCGATAGAGTTTCCCTTGATATTTCCAAGAATCTACAAATTCTTTATTTAAGCAATCAGGATTGTTATAATATGCATTTTCTGTATGTTTTAATAATGTTCCAATCAATCCGTCAAAGAATTTTAATTCTTCTATATCATACCCAGTTGTGCGATTAAGTGGTATCTCTGTCCACCCATTCAAATATTGTAGAATGATACATTTCCAATCTCCATCTTCAATTTCAATATTCTCAAAATCAAATATCATAAAAGTAACCCCTCCAACTCTGCAAGCCCAGCAGTTATTTTCATTTCAAGCTCGTGTAGGTCTGCCATAATTTCCTGTGTACTTGGGTACTCCACTGGCACATATTCAACCTTTTTATACTTATTGATAGCCAGGTCATAGTCGTTGTCAACTATTTCCTGCTTTGGTACAAAGAAGGATTTTTCTGTTCTTGCTCTGTCGGTTTCCTTATCAAGGTTATGAAAACGCTCTATAATATCTGGAATATCATTTTCTGCAACAGGTGAACGCTTGTCGTCAAGTGAAAGACCGTCTGCCTGCATATCGTAAAACCATACATTATCTGTACCACCATGACCTGTTTTTGTGAATATCAGAATACCTGTTGATACTCCTGCATAAGGCTTAAACACTCCACTTGGCATAGAGATAACAGCCTCTAGTCGGTTGCCCTCAACTATCTCTTTACGGATAGATTTATGTGCCTTTGAAGAGCCAAACAATACACCATCAGGAACAATACAGGCACATCTGCCACCAACCTTCAGCATACGCAAAAATAATGTAAGGAATAACAGCTCTGTTTTCTTTGTTTTGCAAACCTTAAGCAAATCGGCTGATACTATGTCGTAATCAAGGCTACCCTTGAATGGTGGATTTGCAAGAACAAGAGAATACTTGTCCTTATCCTGATTCTGGTCAGATAAGCTATCACGGTATTCTATACAAGGACTTTCAACTCCGTGTGTCATCATATTCATTGCACCAATTCGTAGCATTGTTCTATCCATATCAAAGCCATAAAACATATGGTTCATATAATGGTCTTTTTTCTGCTTGTTGAAGAAAATCTCTTGCTTATAATTTTCTTTCAGATATTTTCCTGCTGATACCAAAAAACCAGATGTACCACAGGCTGGGTCGCAGATAATTTCATCTGGTGTTGGCTTCATAAGCTCAACCATCATGTCAATTATATGGCGAGGTGTTCTGAACTGTCCGTTTAACCCTGACTTTGCAATTTTATTCAGAAGATACTCATACACATCTCCACGCACATCTTTATCGTCTGATTTTGACATCATTGTGTAAATCTCATCAAGTGCGTCTACTACCTTTGAAAGCAACAAAGGTGTTGGCAATTTAAAAATTGCGTCATCCATATATTTTGAGTATGCACTATCCTTTTTACCGTCAAGATTTTTGATAAAAGGAAATACAAATTCCTGCATAACAGAATACATCTGTCCAGCAGGGTAATCCCTGAACACAGACCACTTTAGCTGTCTGCCATCAACCTTTCGCTCTCCTATTGTTACTTCGCCAGCAAACATACTTTTGAAAGGTAAGCCTAGCATTTCACTTTCCTTTGCACGCAAATTATCTGTGTCATCTAAATCACGAATAAACATCAGGTATGTAATCTGCTCAATTACATCAAGTGGGTTTACAAGTCCACCTGCTGCAAATGTGTCCCATAAGCTATCTATTTTGTTTCTTAATTCACCTGTTATCATAGGTTCCTCCAAAAATTTACATAATTTTACATATTATTTGTATTTTATCACATTTGTGATTGGTCTTCAACAATTTACAAGGAGATTTTTTTATTGCAGAATAATTTGTTTTGATAGCAAACTTTCAGAATATATCTTTTCTGTTGCAAATATAATTTTTTGTAATGTTAATGCTGTTGTATGTTATTATTAAGTAACATACGCAGGAATTCACATATAAAATAAAGCTTACCAGAATAAAAGCAACCCTGAATCAGCACTTTAAAAGCTGATTCAGGGTTGCTTTATATCAAATATAGTCCTACAACAAAGCATTTTCTTCTGTGCTTGTCCGAAGCTGTTTCAGGCTTGACTGTGCGTTTATCAAGCTTGCCATGTGAAATGAATTTGTTGCTTGCAAATGGTAAAATCTCCAATTGAGGGTGCTCTTCTGGTACTGAGGAGCTAGCCCATCTTGAAATGGTTGGCACTATTGTTCATCAGCTTACACGTAATCTTTCTATTGAAGAGATAGAAAAATCAGGCTTTCAGAATTATTTTGTTGACCACACAACAGGTGTATATCCTACATCTGCAAGTGGTGCACCTTTTAATGCCTTTTGCTTGCAAAGCAAAGGCGACCCAATAACAGATTTACACGAAAATTTAGCAGCTGAAGGAAACGCTCATTAAACAGTAGTACTGCTTAATGAGCGTTTATTTCTTTTATCATTTACTTTTTATATATTACAATATTTTTTAACATCAATAGGTATTGTTTTTACATTAATCATACCAAGCCAAAATATCTCTCAAAAAACTTCTTCAGTTTTTCTACTACTGCCTTTTTCTTTTCTGCTCTGTTGCCTCCACCAAAGCGAGAAACAGGTGGCATAAGCTTATCAATATCTGTGCCTGTGGTTTTGAGTGTAGCATCACGGAATGAATTTTCGATAAACTTCTTTGTTTCTTCTGCTTTTAGTTTTTCTTCAGCTATCAAGCTGTCAAGGTCTGTTTCTTTCTGCTGGGCTACAAACTTTCTCCAATCTCCGTGAACATCAGTGTCAGCGTTGATTGTTGCAATAAAGCTGTCAATAAGCTCTTTCTTTGAACGAAGCTCAAGGCTTGATTTAATAGCCTTATCGATAGAAACAAGGATTTCTTTATCATCACAATTAGACTGATGATACTTTGCAACAAGCATAAGAATATAGTCTATATTCACTTCAACTTGCTTTACAAGCTCCATTTCAAAGACAATATCATCCTTAATACTATCTTTATCAGCACCTGTGTTTCTGAACTCGTCATAAAGGTCGTTGTAAGTACCTGTATAGTCCTGAAAATCTCTTGGGAGTAATATTTCGTTTCCTACAAACTGGTCAAATGATGATAGTATGTTTCGCAGACGAAGTATGTTACCAAAGAGCACGATAAAATCCTTCTTGTTCTGTTCTCCGACAATCTGGTCATCAAGAGGATATTTTTGCAATAGCTCAGCTATACGCTCCTCATAGCCTTTCTTATGCTTACCGTTTTCATCAGTGTATCCATAGTAATAATCATCATAGGCTTTCAGCAAAACAAGGCTAGAGGCATTTTTGTCACCAAAAAGAGAAATTGCATCATCGGTTTCTTGCTGTAAATCTCGGAAGCAAACAATATTACCATAGGTTTTTACAGAATTGAGAATACGGTTTGTTCTTGAAAATGCCTGTATAAGTCCATGCATTTTAAGGTTTTTATCTACCCACAGGGTGTTAAGCGTAGTTGCGTCAAAGCCTGTTAAGAACATATTTACAACAATCAGCAAATCAACCTCACGCTTTTTAACCTTATCGGATAAATCTTTGTAGTAATCCTGAAAGCCTTTGCTTGATGAATCAAAGTT
Organism: Acutalibacteraceae bacterium; assembly: GCA_036309525.1. Classification (GTDB taxonomy): domain Bacteria; phylum Bacillota; class Clostridia; order Oscillospirales; family Acutalibacteraceae; genus CAG-964. Next base: position 11,354 of record JAXJTP010000008.1, read on the forward strand.
AGTTTTGAAGGTTTTATTATAGTCTGCAATAGCATTATCAAGAAAATCTCTGGAGCTTATATCCAGACTTTCTGTTTCGAAGCTTTCGTCAGATAAAATACCGTCCTCTGTATCATCTTCGTTCTGCGTAAAGGAATAGATGGTAGCAATAGTCAAATCCTTATTCTTTTCTTCAATCTGCTTTTTAAATTCAAGATAATACTTTTTAGCCATAGGTATTGAGCTTACAGCAAACATAGAGTTGAATCCGTTTACTCGCTGGCCCTTCAGGCTGTAAAAGGCATTTCTCTTTGTCTTCTGGTCAAAGTGTTCAAGAATATAATCAACAATTTCAGAAACACGCTCGTGAGAGCCTAAAGCTTCTTCGGTATTGATAGCCTGTACCTTTTTATCTTTCATTCCGTCTTTTGATTTAACTGTATTTACATAATCAATACGGAATGGGAGTACATTACCATCGTTGATAGCGTCAACAATAGTGTATGTATGAAGCTTTTCACCAAAAGCCTGTTCGGTAGTTTTCAGATTAGGATTGCCACCACTTGAAGAATTAACAGCAAAAATAGGAGTACCTGTAAAGCCGAAGATGTGGTAGTTTTTAAAGTATCTGTTTACCTTAACATACTTTTCACCCTTCTTAATCTGACCACCTACAATTCTTGTATGCATATCACCAAACTGACTGCGATGACATTCGTCAAACACAAGAACGATGTGCTTGTCCCTGACTTTGTGCATAGGATTCTTCTGAATAAATATATCAAGCTTTTGAATTGTAGTTACAATAATTCTTGATGTAGTATCTTCAAGCTGTTTTTGAAGAACTGCTGTGCTTTTGTTTCCATTGGCTGCACCCTTTTCAAATCTGTCGTACTCTTTTATAGTCTGATAGTCCAAGTCCTTACGGTCAACTACAAACAAAACCTTGTCTATATAATCAAGTCGGCTTGCAAGCTGTGCAGTTTTGAACGATGTAAGAGTTTTACCACTACCTGTGGTATGCCATATATAACCACCTGCGTCGATTGTACCTGTCTTTTTGTAGTTAGTTGACAGCTGAATTTTGTTGAGAATTTTTTCAGTAGCAACAATCTGATACGGACGCATAACAAGTAAAAGCTGTTCAGATGTGAACACGCAGTATTTTGTAAGGATATTGAGAATTGTATGCTTTGCAAAGAAAGTTTTTGTAAAGTCAACAAGGTCAGCTATAACCTTATTGCTACCGTCTGCCCAATAGGAGGTAAACTCAAAGCTGTTGCTTGTTTTCTTTGATTTACCTCTTGAGTTTTTCTCGCTCTCTTTAACAGCACTTGCTCTTGTGGTGTTTGAATAATACTTAGTTCTTGTACCGTTAGAGATAACAAATATCTGTACATATTCATATAAACCACAGCCAGCCCAGAAGCTGTCACGCTGATAACGCTTAATCTGATTAAAAGCCTCTTTAAGAGCTACACCTCTGCGTTTTAGCTCAATATGAATCAAAGGCAAACCATTTACAAGAACAGTTACATCATAACGATTTTCGTGCTTACCGCCGTTTTCTTCATACTGATTGATAACCTGCAAGTAGTTATTGTGAATGTTCTTTTTATCTATGAGGTAGATATTTTTAGACATACCATTGTCACGCTTAAGCACCTGAATATGGTCTTCCTGAATCTTTTTTGTTTTCTCAACTATACTATCATTAGCGTTAGAAATTACATTGCTATAAAACCATTTCCATTCCTTGTCGGTAAAAGTATAGTCGTTGAGCTTTTCAAGCTGTTTTCTGAGATTACTAACAAGAGCGTCAGCATTATGTATCTGCAAATACTCATAGCCCTGCTCGCCAAGCATTTTTATAAACGCTTGCTCAAGTGCCTCTTCACTCTGATAAGAATCAGAACGCTTGTCAATCGGCGTATATTCAGCTACAACTGTACTTTCATTTGTGGACAAAATAATATTGTAATTCATAATTCATAATTCACAATTCATAATTATACATTATTAATTGTGAATTGTTCCTTCTCTCCTTTCTTTAGAAGATTTCACTATACTCATAAGAAGCTTTAGCAATTCATTATTATCAGCATAAATACTATCAAATTGTTTCTTATCAATAAAATCTGTTTCGTACAACAATTCAAGCCAATATTCTGTTTCGGAGGCTTCTTTAAGAGCAATACTCATTTTTGCAACAAAGTCAGCCTTACTTTGACCTCTTATAGCTTCTTTAACATTAGCACCAATACTTGTGCCACTTCTTAGTAGTTGTTTTGATAAAATGTATTCTTTTTTATTTTCGCAAAGGTACTTATACAAGTTGATAATTCGCACTGCAAAAGCCTTACTCTTATCAACAATAATATTATTTTCTTTCAATCATCACACCTCAATTGTGCATTATGCATTGTGAATTATAAATTGCAAATTATTCATTGAGTGATAAACTTTTGAAACTCAAAAGCTTATCACGATAGTATTCGTATTGTTTTTGGCGAGCTTCGATTTCGGCTGGTATTCCCTGTGATATATCATTACAAAGAGTGTCAAATCTATCAAGAATATTAACTATGCGTTGTTGTTCTTCTAGAGTTGGCAGAGGAATTATAATGTTATTTAGTTTATCTGGTGTAACTTCTATAACCTTTGTACCGTGTGCCAACTTTCTTTTTTGAATAGCAAACATAGCAGTGTGGAAAAAGTATGATAAATACTTTGGATTTTGGTTGTGGTGAATAATAGCAGTATGACCACTAATAGCAACATCTTCATCACCTAACCACGCAACACATTTACATACATCTTCAACATTCTCACTTGTCACAGCCATTACAATATCACCCTTAACAGCTTTTTTAGATTTACTAGCTGTAGCTTTACTTATGAATTTTATGGTTTTATCTGCTGATATTCCATATTTAGTATATATTTGACCGTAATGAATACAAGGAACGCCCTCGCTACAAAAATCTTTCTTTTGAAAATTACCCCCACGAGTTATAGTGGCAACATCAGAAAGTTTTACAAAACTGTAACCAAAAACATATTGACAAAGTTTAATTATGGCGATACGATTGTCTGTCTGTCTGTC
>JAXJTP010000009.1:0-38313 GCA_036309525.1 Acutalibacteraceae bacterium
ATAAGCAAAATAAAAGTAAGCCTTATTTTAGCCACGCACAGAAAACCTTAGCAAAAGTAGTAAACTGATATAAGAAAACTTCTATCATAGCCTTGAAAGGTTTTTGAATTGTCTTCTTTAATTAGCTTATATCATTTAGGGTTAGCGATATATATTTGAATTTTCTTTCGAACTTCGTTTGATAGATACTAGCTAAAAACATACAAACCCACTGCGTATGCAAGGTTGTGGGCAGTTGTGTATATAACAGGAAACGCTCTGCCCTACCCTACTCTGTAAGTATGAGTGTTATAGTAGAATTGAGCTCTGTTTGAATTGTTGCTACCTTAGGTTAGGGACACTATTTTCTTTATCAGTTTTTCTAAGCTATTTGTTATAGGCAGAAAAAACTGGTTATTTTTCAACATCGTTAACTGAGCAAACTCGTCAACAATTGTATATAGCATTATCCAAACAGTGATAGCTCATAATCTCATACCAGAGAAATATCTGACATATGTATTTACACAAATACAGTATGGTAAGAATGTAAGCACTTATCTTCCTTGGTCTGAGCAGATACCTGAATATTGTAAATCAACAACCCCTCAGCGAAAGTAATCTAGTAAATTACTTTTGCTGAGGGGTTCTGTGCATAGCTGAATTAACACTTGCGTTTTATCGTGAAAAATAACAATAAATATAGCTTTTTCTTTACAATAACTATTACTTATGCTAGTGACAATTGTGTTAAAACCTATACAATATATATGGGATATAATTTTTTTATTATAGGAAAGTTATTCTATCAGGCAAATTTTAGCAAAAAAGGGATATTCTGTGCTTAGTATTAAAGATGGAATATCCGATACTAATACCTATTAAACACTAAACATATTGTTGGCAAAATTTACTCAGCAATTCGTCCTAGTTCTGATCACATTCTGTTTAACAATCTATTCCAGCGTTCACACAGGTATTAGTATGGTAACTATATTATTAAGTGATAGGTTAAAGCCTGATGTAAACTGCAAATTATTTTTGTGTATTTCAAATACATTTTATATTTTATTATCAGGGGGTGTAATGTAACAATTTACAAATAAGCTTACAAAACATTCTTAATCATGGAGGAAGAACAAATGAAAAAACGAATATTAAGTGTTTTACTTGTTGTGGTAATGCTAGTTGGTATGATTCCAGTGTCTACTGTAACAGTAGGTGCAACTCAAACAACTACTACAGCTTCAACAGCTACAATAGCTTCTTACGAGGTTGACACCTGGGACGAGCTGAAAACAGCTCTTACTGCTTCTGGTACAGCAAAAATCAAGCTTACTGCTGATATTAAAAAGAAGATAGAAAAGAAGGAATCAGGTGGATTACCTGACTATGAGAATGTACAGATTCTTGTTGCAGGAAAAAAAGAGTTTGATTTAAACGGATATTCAATTAATGTTATTGATGAATCTAATGTTAAGATTAGCAACGGAGATTTGTGCGTGGGCTCTTGGGCTACTGGAACATGGAGCTATTTAGAAGGCGTAGACAGAACCCTTTTTACTATACCATCTGGTGTATCTTTAACCGTAACAGGTAACAGCAATGATAAAATCTTATATGACGCCTATGTTATGGACGATTTTAGCTTTGCAGAAGATAAAAAATTCTGGGAAGTAACCCCTTATCGTAATATATTTGAGGTTTCTGGAACCTTAACAATCAACGGTGGGCAATTTGTTGCAGGTAGTGCTCATAAAAAATGGGTAGACCTTTGCCATTATATGACTGATTTATACACTGGATATGCTCACAGATATGTACATGGCTCTGCTGTTCATCTGAAAAAAGGTGGTACTGCTGTTATTAATGGTGGTACACTGTATGGCCACGGACAAGGACCTGTTCCATATTGTCTTAATGCAGCTAGTGGTGTAATCGCAAAAGCATATAATCGAGATTCCGTTGTAGAATATCCTGATGGTAGCTCGCTTGTGGTTAATGGTGGTTCTTTCATTGGTAAAGGTGGAGCAAATGTATTTAGTGGTAATGGAGATATTACCGTCAGAGGAGGCTCCTTTAAAACAGATAAAAATGATAAAGAGCTTGGACTACTGCTTGACCCTGATGAGGTAGAGGTGCCTGACGGAGTTGATGTACCATACTCTACAGGAACTAAATATACTCACCCAATATATAAAGGCACCTACGGTAATATAGGTATTCCACTAAGAGCATATAACAAAGAAAGATTCCGAATGAAGATTGTTGTAGAAAATAAGGTATATACCAATCCTGACGATATTCCATTTGTTAAGCTGGACCAGACAGGTGGTCAGGATAGTGGAAATAGCCTTGATGTATCTATTATGCCTTATAACGATAATTATGATATGGATTTATACTTCAGTGGTGGTCCTTATGATGAAAGCTGTACCTCTTCAAACGAAATAATCGAATGGAATCACAATAGCGATGATAGCTTGATTGCTTCGGTAAAGCAGCCTGCTTACTATAGTGGTGTAGCTTCAAACAGCAATGGCTATAGCTTGCAATATTTATGGAAGATATGGACCGACGCAGGTGCAGAGGTTACTGTAAGCCCTGTTGATCTGGAATTTTACACTAACGAGCCTTATATTGATGTGTATGGTGAAGCAGGTATCAAGGACTATCACACAGGTACACTTAAAGTAGGCTGTGAAGTAGTGGAAAAGCTACCAACAGGAAATATATTTAAATATGGTACAAATGGTTATATAGGTATTTCTAATACAAAAACACCACTTGATGAAACAGCTCTTCCGGGCAATAAAATGGATATAAATATCAGCTACCCTAACTACAGTGGTTTGGGTTCAGATATTGTTATTGATGTTTTACCTACCGTTGAAGAGCTTGCAAAGCCAGCATATGGCAATAGTGATGTTATTTATTACTACACATACCGTGATAATCAGGGGTATGAAGGGCCTATAGCATGGTACAAAAGCACTTACCAGACATCTGCTATGGATTGGGGTCATGTACCTGTTAATGTAGAAATGAGGGTTCAGGGCTCAGACGGTATTATAAAGCGTTTTAATTCAAGTGCATGGGCTTTAAAGCTACCTGATATTGAATTATCAGGAGGAACATGGGACAGCAACAAAGCAATCTATGTAGGTATCCCTAATAGTGCTGTTACGTTAACAGCCACTATCGACTCAAGATATTCCACAGTACCAGCTGACAGTATAGTAGATTCTGACATTACAGGCTGGTACAAAATTACATACGATAGCAATGGTGCTCCGGTTTATAGCTACATCGGTGGAGCAAAAACAATTTTTACACTTGTAACCAAAAATGGAACCTATTGCTACGCAGCAAAGGACCGTAATGGAAATACTGTGTATTCTAAGCCAGTACAGGTACAATTCAGCTCTGACGCCTATAGCATTCAGATAAGCAAATCCAACAACTATAGCTTTTATGTTTACAACACTACTGGTGCTACAATGCAGAATGTTTCACTAACAGCTACTATAGGTAGCTCTGTTAAAAGCAGTGAGGTTGTGTGGAAGGTAAAGAGCTATCCACAGGGTATGCCAGAAAACGCATTTAAGCCTTGGATTATGACTACTGGTACAAGCAAAAAATTTAATGAGCTGTTCTCTACAAGCTATAAGCTTAAGAATATTGTACCAGGCGATTATACAGTACAGGCTTATGTGTATAAGGACGGTCGATATATTTCAGCATCTAATACAGTTACCGTCAATGTAAAGCGAGTAGCTGAGTATGTAGATATTATAGATGAGTCAGGTAAGGTTATAAGTGAACAGCTACTTGAAGGACCTTATGTGGGTGGCACAATGAAATTTGGCTGTGTGCCAGGTAATGGTGCAAGTAATCCTGAATTTAAATCTGTTTCCTGGACTGTAGAATCCTTAGTTGGTACCGATGTTGCTACTATCAGCAACGATGGTGTTCTTACAGCTAAGAAGCCTGGTCAGGTAAAGGTTATTGCTACTGCTATTGAAGCAAATGGAGATATACAGCTACATACCGATACACAATATGCTATAATCAATATTCCTATAACAGAGTTCGAGGTTACTCTTGACACTCCTGTTGTTGGTGGTGACCCTCATAAGATTGCATCAGTTCCAGAGGACGCACCTTATAGGCTGGATTATAACGAGAGATATAGCTGGGTTTCTGGTGTTAGTGGTAGCACAGGACTATTTGCAGGAAATTTAATTCCTCAGCTTAGCGTTGAGCTTGTACCAAAGGAAGGCTATGTATTACCAGCTCGTCAGCTAGGTTTGCAGGACACTGTTGCTACTGACGAATGGTGGACATACAGTGATGACTGCATTATAACAGTAAATGGTACTAAATATAATTTTAAGGATTTTGAAACAACATATACAAACGGATACACCTTAGATGACGAATATGGCGAATTTTACGAACCTCAGGGAATAGATTTTTATTGGTCATGGGAGCGTTTGATAGACCCTAGTCATACATATATTAACTATGTAAATCTGACAACACCTATTCCTAAGACAACCGACAGCAGAGATATGACTCCAGATGATGAGTATGTTGCTATGCTACCTACCTGCAATACTGATTCTATCTTTGCATGGGTAAATGACGGTGGTGTTTACAAGGTATCTGGCGATTACTTGAATGACAACGATTATACTAACGATAACGCTGTGCGAATGGAAGAAACCGAAACCTACCAAAGGGGTCAGGTTTACCGTGCAGATATTTACTTTAGTACAACAAATAAGAATTATACTACCTATTTTGCAAAAAATGTTACTTTAGTAGTAAACGGTGAAACCTGTCATATCGAAGCCCTGAGTGGAGGTAGTAACTTAGAGGGTCAAACTAACGCAAAGGCTTATTATTACTTCACACCTATACCAGAGCGTGAAACTATAAGTATGGTATATATCGACGGTATTGAACAGCCAGTGGGGTATACAAAGCCTGTTACTTCTATTGATGTAACAGTTGGTGATGGTACAGGAGAGGTTTATATTTCAAGGCTGAAATGGTTCTATGATGTAAATAACAATAGCAAGCCAGACAATGGTGAGGATTCTGCAAGCTACTTTAATAAAGATGGTAGCTTTGTACCAAAGCGTAAGTACAGCGTGTATGTAGAATTAGAAGCTCGTGACCGTGACGGTGATGGCGAAAGCGATTATGTAATAATTCCAGATGATGTTGGAATATTTATCGCAAATGGTAATTACATCTATAAGCTGACAGGCGACAAAAATGGTGCAGTATATACCTTTGCAGAGACAACAACGCCTGAAAAGGCTGTAATGGCTGATACCACAAGGCTTGTGTTTGATTTACCTGAGGGATATGGCTCTACATCAAAAACTATTACCTTTACAAGTGTAGGAACAACTAAAATAACCTCTATTAATGCTAAGTCAGCAGAGAAAAATCTTGTTAATGTTACCAGCAGTGGAATGAAGGCTACTGTAGCTCCTGTAAATGGTCTTGAAAAGGGCAGATACTCAACCTATGTACAGCTATTTGACGAAAATAGCAATGTATTGTACACCGTACCAGTAACTATTAATGTTGGTAATAAAAACAATACAAAGGGAGATGTTAATGGTGATGGTAATATTAATGTCAGCGATGTTATATTAGTGATGAAGCACATAGTAAGTATTATAGCTCTTGACGATGTGCAAAGCTTCTATGCTGATATTAATTCAGATGGAAAAATAAGCGTTTTAGATGTTTTATGTATCCAAAAAATGGTTTTAGATATTGAATGGTAATGTTTTAAAAAGCAATATTCTAAAGGTAAGTAATGCTTAAATTTTAAAGCTATTATCAGCTTCTATCTGAAAACTCAAAATAACTATAAATATAAAAGCCCAGCTTAACTGGGCTTTTTAACAGTATAACAGCAACGAAAAATCGTTGCTGTTTTGTTTTTCTTTAATTACGCTTTCTTCAAAAGCATTAAACCACCTGAGAAGAGCATACACCCCTCTTCGTCTACTTCAAGAGGCATATAAGGGTCTATTTCCTCTTCTAATACAGTTCCTTGATTACCTGTATTATAAAAATACTTGCCATTTTCTTCCTTCCAATCAGTTTGGTCCATAACGCAATAGCCATCATCAGTTATAGCTACTCCCTCTTTCTTTGCTTCTTCAAGCTGATCAGCAGGAACAGGAACCAGTGTTAAAGCCTTGTTATCAGGAGTAAATTCTATAACTGCACTGGTAAGAGTTTTATATTCCTCCATTTCAGGATTTTCTGGCATAGCGTTCAGCTCATCTGCTGTAACCATTTTCAAATTGAAGTCTTCATCTAGTACAGCAATTTTAACAACATTCCATTTACCTATAATATTCATAATTATTCCTCCGTATTTTCGCTATAATAAACCACATAATAACAGTTAGAGGGTATCTGAAAACATAAATAGGCAATTGTTTTCAAATACCCTCACTTTATTTGCATTAAATTTTCCCCTTGATATTGTCTGTAATTATATCAAGACAAAGCTAGAATTTAATTCTATATACTTTATGTTAAATCATTCTGATTTATAGGATCACCACAGTTAGGGCAGAAGCTAGGTATTGGCTGACCTGGTGCAAGCATCCAGCCACACTTATCACATCTAATTTGAATACCACCACTCTGCATAGGCTTTGGCTGACCACAGTTCTGACAGAAGCCAGCAGTATTCTGCATACCACAGCTACAAGTCCATATATTGCCCTGTGGCATACCATTATTCATATTCATCATTGGCTGATTCATACCCATATTCATTGATTGACCCATACCATTATTCATCATTGGCTGACCCATACCATTGTTCATATTCATACCAGTATTCATATTCATACCATTGTTCATATTCATTGGTTGGTTCATACCATTATTATTGTAGCCTTGGTTCTGCTGTGTAGCCATATTTAAGCCTAAGCCTATGGCACCCATAACACCACCTAGAATACCACCCATATTATTTGCCTGAGCTCTGCCCTGCTGTCCATAATTTTGTGTCTGACCAAAATTATTCATAGGTAAGCCACGACCTGAAAGTACAGATTTCAGCTCGTTCATCTCCATCATATATTCATTATATTTAGGACTATGTGTACTATCTGGACGCTTAAACTCTGAAAGCTCCAAATTTATATCATCAAACCATGGAGAGTTTACATTGATTTTTACCTTAAACTCATATGAATACTCATATCTTCTTGGATTATAGCTTTTTTGTTCTCCCTGAGCGTCTTTATAGTATATTTCTTTCTTATGTTCTTTAATATCGGTATTTACACCTATTACCTGAGATATGTCGATAACATCAGGGTTGTCGTTTCTCCAGTTAGAAGCACGGGTTACAATGAACTTGTTAGCGTTCATATCTACATAAACCTTTTTACCATTACCATAAGACTTGGTTGGATTAAACTGTGCTACAGCATACTTATTCTGCTCACGATAAGCCAGCTGTTGCTGAATTTGAGCAATTGTTGAGTGTCTACGCTCATCAAAGAACGGAGAAAGCTTACCAGCACAATCCTTACATAGATTACCGTCTTCTAGCTTTCTGTTACCCAAAAGTCCTATTTTTTGCCCACAAATATCACAAAATTTTCTATCAAATAATCCCATTTTAAATTCTCCTTATTAATATCATTATTTGGTATATGAAAACCGATCCAGCAGATCGGCTTTCATATACCAAGGCGACATTTAGTCGCCCTGATATATTCAGTTTAACTTATCCATTAATATTAATTACTTATATAATTGCCTAAGGCTAAAATGCTTATATAAAAATATTTAGTTGTTCATAAAATAAGGCAATAGCTGTTCATAGATTTCAATTGACAATTCGCTTGTTATAGCCTTTTCCTTTTGACTTCCATCATAGTATTTTAAAATTAAATTTATTGTTGGAGCATCAAGAATAAAAGCCTCTTCAGCTGTAGAATCAGCTTCATCATTTTTGACTGGTATAACGTCTGGCAAATCGTCAAGCTTAAAGCTACTTCTCAGCTTTTCGCCTTGGGCACTTGAAATTTCTATACCATTATACGATTTATATATATTCCCATTTTCGTCTCTACATTCTCCCTTTAGCAGATAGCCATTGTCACTGGCTTCAAATATAAAGCCAAAGTTATATTGACTATAGCTGTCACTTCTTGATAGTTCAAACGAGTCCCATTTTAGGGTATTTATCATACCAGGGCCATCTGCTATATGATTACGACAGCCAAAAAGTGAAAGCAAGAATGTCATACACAAAGCTAACACCACCAATCCTTTAAATTGCTTCACATTTAATTGCCACCTGTTTCTTTTACAGAATAAAATTTTTTCTTTAGTTGATTGCATTGGTTATTGTTTTTGTAATATATTATTCTGCAAATGATATAGGTACATCTGTTGTGTCAATGCTAACTACGAGCTTTTCTTCAATTTGGTGATACATATCCATTACTGTAATTTCATATGTACCGTCCTTTTCAGCACAGCTTATAGATTCCATACAACGGATTGTTTCACCTGGAGCACATTCATTATACGCACTGTTATAAAGCTCTGGACGTTTATCCTCAAGAAAGTCAATTCCTCCGATTTTTTCGCCATCAAAGGTGCTTTGAAGAAATACCTTTGTTCCTGGCTTTACTGTTTCATCAGAATTGTTTGTAAATGTATAGTAAAAAAGAAGGTGATTACGACCTTCATCATAAGGATCGTAGAATTCAGCACCATCAAAGGTAACAACATAGTCACCTATAGTTGCAGATATTGCCTCATATTTTGAAGTAGGTGGTTCAGTTTCCTTTTCTTCTTTGCTGGTTTCTGTTTGAGATGAACCCTTTGTATCATCGTTGGTGTTATTATTTGTGGTGCCACAGGCTGTTGTTGCAAGCAATATAGTACCACAAAGCATAATAGCGAATAAGGCTTTGAATTTTCTCATTACGATTACCTCACTTTTTATATATTATTTCTATTTTCAGGAATAACAGTAATAGAATTTGTTTTGCACTGTATCCCTATAAGTCTATCATTAAAGTGTATATCAACAGCTTGATATACTGACAAGCTGTATAATTACGATTTATCCTAACCTCTATCCTTACTATAAACACCCTACACAAAGCATTTTTGTTATGAATTCTATATTCCTTAGGGTAAATTATACAGATTTTATTCAATATGTCACTATCACAAGTAATAGTATTTAAATTTTTTATATAAATTTTAAGCATAGCAAAAACAGCCTCTTGGAAAATACCAAAAGGCTGTTCTTATTTCTTACATATTACGGGTTGTAAAAAGCAAGCATTATATTTTTAATTATTCTCTTCCTCAAGTGCCTTGTCGGGTGTTACTATTATAAGGTTTTTCTGTGCTACTGCAATAAGAAGCTCCATTCGTGTACGGTAGCCTGTTTTATCTAAAACCTTACCCATATGCCAACGAATATTGGCTTTAGTACAGCCCAGCATTGACGCTGCGTCTTCATCACTTGTACTTTGCATTAACGCTCTTATAACATCAAGCTCGTAATGAGTCAGCTCATAGCTCGTAGTAAGTCCTAGCTTAACCTCGGGGGTTTTTTCTGGATAGATATGCTCGCCAGCCATAGTCTTATCTATAACATCAATAAGCTCTCCACGACTAGCGTCCTTATACCAAAAGCTGTCAGCCTTTGCTGTTCTTGCTTTCTCTATAAAGGTATGCTCTGGCATTGAGGTTACAATAATAACCTTTATTTCAGGAAATTTCTTCTTAATAACAGCACAGGCATCTATGCCATTTTCATCACAAGCAGTGCATACATCCATTAAAATAAGGTCAACAGCTTCACGCATACAGAAAAGCTCTGTATCGGCAGAATTAGGTATTACACCTGCAAGAGTATATTTTTCACTTGATTTTATAATGGCTTCCATATTCTCCTGAGCCATTTTCTGATCCTCTACTATCAATACCCTTATCATAATACATCTTCCTTTACTTTTGGAACTATAACTGTCATTTTAAAACGAGGAAACGACTGTATATTCATTATACCACCAGCACGCTCTATACGACGGTGTAATGTTGAAAGTCCACCACCCTTTATAATCTCACCCTTGGGTGGCTTACCATTGTTAGCTATGGTAACTGTAGCCTCTGATTCAGTTTCGGTAAAATCTGCATACAGCTTAGTAGCACCTGCATAGCGTACAGCATTTGTCAAGCACTCACGCACAGCACAGGTAAGAATATATGCAACAGCCCTTTGCTTTGGTAGCTCTCCTGTTTTTATAAAATCAAGCTTCATAAATTCACAGGTTTTGCAAATCTGCAACAGCATATCCTCGTCAGGTGTATCGTTATTATATTTCAGCATAGCTACTGCTCTCTGCCACGACTCCACAATATTCTCTGGAATACCTTGGTTATTATCTTCCTTTAAATATTTTTGTGCCACTACAAGACATCTGCCCATTTCATCGTGAACACGCATTTTTGTGTTTAAAATTTCTTCTTCTCGGGTAGCAGTAACAACATTTGCTGAAAGTCTTTGCAATTCATAACGAACCCTGCGTAGCTGTTCATTCTCCAGCTGTAGCTCTATTCGGTTCTCGTGTATGTCAGTAACATCAGTGACAATATATTGAGTATAAGGATTACCGTTTTCATAGGTGAATGAGCGTTTTTCAAGGTGCCACGCACTGCCGTCCTTTAAAACAAACACATTGCCGTCCTTTTTCACCTCTGCCATAGGTTTAAAATCGACATCAAGGCAACTCTCCAGATCAGTAATAAACTGCACATCCTTACCACACACAGCAAAGCTAAAGCGATACATAGCCAGATTACAAAGCACAGGTATACCTACCTCGTTAAAAAAGCACACACCAGTAGGCAGATTATCAAATGCTTCTTTAATAGAGGTATTATTGATTGTCTTACGATTTTTAGTTTCGCTTAAAACTGCCCAAATGGTAAACATCAACGACAATATTGTTACAAAAAACAAGATCATATATGGTATATGAAGCTGTAGGCTTTGCTCTGCTCCTGTAATACTGCTGTTAAGTTGCATTATAACATATAATGTAACATTTATCAAAAAAACAACACACATACCGATTAGCTTATATGGCTTACATTTACACTTAAACAAAAGCACATTACCACCAGCAAGAGAAATTACAGTAAGCTGACTAATGACAAGCAAAATAATCTGCCACACCGAATTCGCTTCGTAAAAGCTAGTCATCATTTATCTACACCTACCTTTACCTTAAAGGATAGAGTATAGTAATTTTCGTCCGATACGCTTACAGAAATTGTATCTGTTTTAAGCTTGGTTAAATCTAAGCTACACACTGTATCAATACAGCCATAAAAGCTGTTATCACGAAAGAAAAAGCGTGCCAGAAGGTTGCTTAATCCGTCAAATGAGTTTTCTACTACATACTCATAGAAATCAAAAAGCTTCATAACTATATCTGTTGAAAGCTCATTATCTAATTGTACTACACAGCCACAGTTAATATCTGCTAGCTGAAGATTCTTCATCATTTCTTTTATACTAAGCTCAAGCTCCTCTGCCTTAATTTTACCGTCCTGTTCACCTACAAGAATTAAATTATTACGACGCTTAAGATAAGCACCAACTACAACAATATGACGAAGTAGCTCTCGCTTTTCTTGAGGATTATCAGCCTCAGCAAGCTTTTTCAGCCAGTCATTCAAAAGGTCAATTTGATGTGCAGTGTGCTTATGTAGCTCATCGTGCAGACGATTTTTCTCTGCAAGAGCACGAATCTGCTTATCCATACGATAGTTTTGCATAGTTACAGCATTAGAGTCCTTTAATTCCTCACGTAGCTCCTTTAGCTCGTCTAAAATATTCAACAGCTCCGACAAATCCTCCTGCCACAGTGTATAGCCTCCTTTTATTCTGGAGCCTGACACACGAATACCACCATCTAGCATAACAGGAGCTGTTTGTATCTTTTGCATTTTTTCCTTTGATAACGTTACTGCATTATTTGAACGGTAATGAATAGTATAGTCGTTATCCACCACAGCAACACCCAAATCAGAATATTTCAGTAGCTCGTTATAGTGAGTGTTAGACTGAACAAGTCCTGTTTTAATACTGCTTTCCCAAATTGCAACAACAATAAAGCAAAGTGCAACTGTAATTTCAATAAAACCAAACAGATTACTGTTAAGGGCGTATAAAATAGAATATAAAGCACCAACACACATCATAGATATAGGTAGCCATATAGTCTTGTGGGTTTCTGGAATACGACATTGCTTTATAATTTCTGCTATCATTATAGCAATACAGAAAAATATCCAAGCAATAGCTACATAATAGAGAATATTATGTCCATAGATATCCAAGCCATTCCTATGCTCCTGTTGAAAATAAAACGCCCATTGATGAAGGTCATTTGAAAGAATACCAATTATAAGAGATAAGGAAGGAATGTACATTAAATACCATTTTTTCGGCAATCTGTACTCCTCCGGCTTACCAATATATTTTACTGCAAACAAGCAAATCTGTGGAATTAAAATCATAGGGATATAATATGTATACCAACACCAACGCTCCAGCAAAAAATTATTTAAAAAAACTGTATGTCTAAGGGTTCGCATTAACAGCCAGAACATCATCAAGCCAACAAGAACAATTAAATATCTACTTATTGACCTATTCATAATACGATCATATACAGACACACCCCAAGATACCAGAATTCCAATATAAATCATCAGAATAACCATATGAGAGATAATATACATAGCAGGTGTGGTGTTCTTAGTAACTACACGAACAAAATTAGCAAACAGCAAAAGAAAAACTGTTAGTAGCACATTAATTGTATAGGATGGAGTTTTTTCGTTTCGGTTTATCAAGCCTTGACGTTGCATAGAACGATATATAGCAAGAATTAAAAACTCGGTTAATATATACGATACCGAAAGCCATTCAAAGCCACGAGGCAAAAACTGCTCTACTAACCATATTATAATATTACAGAAAACTGTACATAGCAAAAGCACAGTATGAAGGTGAGATTTTATCTTCTTTTTTGCAATTTCAACAAGAGTAACACCTACCATAGACAGCATATAACCAAACAAATACACATAATACAATAGGTGTAATGGACCATATTCTCTGACAAGCTTGGTAGCACCATCTGAAAATTCAATATCTACACTACTATAATATAATGGCAATATACCGGGGCTGGTGGTTATACCTAGCATAATTATACCCATTAACCCAAGTATAAGCGTAAGCCTTTTACTTCGTTTTATACCACAAAATCGTAGTACCATCATAAGCATAAAAAAAGGCAAAAACACACTGCCAAGATATGCAATTCTATTCGAGTTTAATGCACCATCTAAATCTCGTGACACAGACAGCATAAAGTACCCCAGATTACAAACCGACACCGACACAAACACCAACAGCAACCAAACATCTCGCTTTTTGTCTGTAATAACACACACTCCAACCATACAAAGAGATACAAGTGCTGTAATTCCATATGCCAAAGCCATTTTTAGACCCCCTTTCAAAAACCAGATGATACTAATTAGTTGTTAATATCACCTGTAATTTGTAAATACTAATCGTTTAGTAAATAAGGATTTATAGAATGTATTATAGCATAAAAGCAGTGGTGTTTACATAGCTTTTATGGTTTAGAGTTATTATTAATGTTTAACTTTTGAAAAAATTCTAAATTATTGTGATGGCTTGAAGGTTCTTTTGAATTATAAAGTTAACAAATTATTTATTGCTAGAAAAATTATTGATACAGGCTAAGCAATGATATAATCCCCTTAAAATAGACACTAAAAAAACAAAAAGCTTTCAAGACTACGATAAGAGGATTTTTCGTGTCAAAAACACGTTATGAAAGCAAAAAGAATAAGACAATAGTAAATCTGACAATAGTCAATAAGGTAGACAAATATTAAAAATGGTGTTTATAAATAAAAATCAGAAAGTTATATTTTAAATTTTTCTCTCAAATTCTGTTGATAGATACTAGCGAAAATCAGCCTGTTTGAAACAATTTTGATTTAATACTATAATAATTTACAATTTTTTATTCACCTAAAAAACATACAACCACACTGTTTATACAAGTTTATAAGCCATTGTTAACAGGAAACACTCTGCCCTGTCAGTATGTGGTTCTCACTAAAGAAAAGTGAAACATACACTTGAATAATGATAACACCTATAAAATCGCACCAAGCTTGCACAAAGGCTCTCCTCAGTTCGAGGAGAGCCTTTGTTTTGGTTACATCACTTATTTTTCATTAATGTATGTATCTGCTTATTCAATAATAGTTTACAGGTTTATAAATTATTATCATACCATATCTAAAATCATTTTCTGGATATTCAGAACATCTACCAGAGTTATTTTGCCGTCTGAATTCATATCAGCACGTATTCTCTGCTCTTTATCAAGAGCTGTCTCTCCTACTATATGCTTCATAACAAATATAACATCACCGACACTAGTATTGCCATCACCATTAACATCTCCTAATGCCTCAACTGGCTCATGCTCAATTTTTAAAACCTTTTTTAAAGAATTATAAGTGAATGTATATTTGCCACCTGCAGCTATTAAAAGTGATGGTAACGTATAACCTGCTGAATAGTCGATTGTTGCATTGTCTATAAACCCGTGGCTAAAACCTAGTTTTGTACCGTTGACATCAACATTAAATCTATATTGACCCGCCTTTAGTGCAACAACACCTTTATAAACGTTATTCTTTATTTCTTTAAGTGGTAGTGCAATGTCACCTTTGATTGACACAAGCTTTACGTCTTCACCACAGATTGTACACTTGCCATTTTCAAAGCTATGAGCAGGGATTTCATCATAAAGATTATTATTATTATTATTATAATATGCCATTTCGGTTGCATTACAGTCTTTGTAGCCATAATAAAGCTTATCGCCACCTAGAACAGGGTATTTATCTTCACCTAGCTTCTGACCCCAAATTTGCTTAGGCTCAGCAGTTACATACTCGCCACTTTCTTCGTCGTAGATTTCTTCACCCTTAACACCAGCCTGTATTCTGTACGCAAGCTTACCACTTGTAACAGCTGATGCTGATATAGAGCTTAAACCCTTGTAAGTCTCGTTTTCTATATCTGAAACATAATAGCAATTTGCAAACTCGTTTCCATAATATGTACTATGTAAACCTACAAAGATTTCATTAGTTGTATAGCAGTTGCTTATAGCAGAACTGTTACTTCCTGCAAATCCACCATAAACACCGTCAGTACAAATTATAGTAGCAAGGCTCATACAGTTAGCTGTTTGTCCTGAGCTAGATAGATAGCCTGATATACCACCAACATAATCGTTACCTTTAACGGTAACATCTTCTTTAACTACACAGCCTTCATAACTAGCATTTTCGCTGTAGCCAGAAATAGCACCAACATTGTTGTTACCCTCAAAGTAGCTATTTGCAATAGTCAGATTAGTTATATTCCAGCTAACGTCATAACCAAACAAGCCAACATTGTCATATTCTGATACACAGTAAATACCACTTATTGTATGACCATTACCGTCAAAGTCACCATACATATTATCAATAGGAGTCCACTTTCTTAATGTAGCACCCTCAACAAATGATGTATATGTACCGTCAGAATTAAATATAACGCCTTCGTTCAGGTTGATGTCAGCCATTAGCTTAGCACTGCAATCGCCTGCCATACCACTATTAACAAATTCCTGAAGCCACAACAATTCACCTGCATTTGATATCAGATAAACCATAGACCAACCATTTTCTCCTATTTCAATAGCTGGCTTTTTGTATCCATTTTTGCAATCGGTACAGAAACCATTGTCATCAAAATTAGAATGAAGAATAACATCATAATACTCAGTATCTATATTTGTATATTCTATTTCATCTTTACAGTTTTTGCCTGCGTAAACTGTATGTTCAGATAATTTTGGAAAATCATCTGAACCAATTATTTGCCCCCAAACGAATGGCTTATATCCATATTCGTCTTCTGCTACACTTCTTGTAGTAGGTATGCAACCTCACCAGACTTAAACTGTGCTTTAGTTTTGAAGGTTGTTTCGTCAATCTTGTCCGTTTCTTTATCTGCTAAATAATAGTTGTTTGTTATTGTAGTATTATCGTTATACGCGATAACGCCACCTACATAATTACCAGTACCACTAACTTTTCCGATGTTGTAGTTGCTTTCGATTATACCAGTAGTGCTCAAACCAACAACGCCACCTACAGAATCACCAGTACCACTAACTTCGCCAGTGTTATAGCTGGTTTTGATTGTACCATCAGAGTTCAAACCAGCAACGCCACCTACAGAATCACCAGCACCACTAACTTTGCCAGTGTTGTAGCTGGTTTCGATTGTACCACCTCTGTTACTACCAGCAACGCCACCTACATAATTAACAGTACCACTAACTTCGCCGGTGTTGTAGTTGTATTTGATTGTGCCTTTATAGTTAAAACCAACAACACCACCTACAAAGCTGTAACCATTAACTTCGCTAGTATTGCAGATGGTTTCGATTGTACCCTCGCTCCAACCAACAACGCTACCTACATAATCGCCAGCATTGAAATAAGAATTTTTAACACCTATATAGTCAACAAGACCGTTAGCATCTAAACCACCAATTAGACCTACATAATTTGTTTCTGTGTTATTAAAATACAGGCCTGAAATAGTTTTATCATTACCGGCAAAGATACCACTATAGATTACTTTATTTTGACTATAATTACCAATAGGCGTCCAATGTCTTACGCTTGTGCTGTCTGTTTCGGCTGACATTACACCTTCGTTTACAACTATATCAGCTGTAAGCTCTGCATTAATTGTAGTTTCACCACTATTAACCTTATCAGCAAACCAATATAGCTTACCGGCATTGTCAATTTCGTAATAGTCACCGTTTAGAGCCGGCTCTTCATAGCTATCACAATAAATACAGAAACCGTTTTTATAGTTGCAACCATTTGAACCATTTGTATTGCTATATACGTCTTCATTTTTACAGTTTTTATAATAATAAACCTTGTCGCCACCTAAAACAGGAAGCTCTTCTGTGCCAATGTTTTGACTCCATATTTCTTCTGTCTGCTCTTTTTGTAGTAGGTATGCTACTTCACCAGAATTAAACTGTGCTTTCTTTTTAAAGATTGTGCCATCAAAATCATCTGTTTCGCTATCTTCTAGGTAGTAATTGTTTGTTATTGTGCCTGCAATGTGTTCACCAATAACGCTACCCACATACTCCGTACCAAAAACATCTCCTGTGCTGTAGTTGTTTGTGATTGTTTCACGATTAATACCTACAATACCACCTACATTACACTCAGTACCACTAACATCTCCTGTGTTGTAGCTGTTGTTAATTGTGCCATCGTTCCAACCAGCAATACCACCTGTATAGCTTTCACCACTAACATAACCTGTGTTGTAGTTATTTTCCATTATTCCACTGACATCACCAGCAATACCACCTGTACATCTTTCACCACTAATATCACCTGTGTTGTTGCTGTTTGTGATTGTGCCATTGCTATCACCAGCAATGGCACCTACATATCTTTCACCGCTAATCACACCCGTGTTGTTACTATTTGTAATTGTAGCAAATTGGTTCCAACCAACAATACCACCTACATTACTTACACCACTAACATATCCTGTGTTGTAGGTATTTTCGACTATGCTAAAGTTAGTACCAACAATACCACCTACATCGCCTTCATAATCATAATCGTAGCCTTCACACTTAATATTGCCTGTATTGTAACTATTTGTAATTGTGCCAATGTTGTTCATACCAGCAATGCCACCTACAGATTTATCACCAATAACCATACCTGTGTTATAACAGTTGTCAATTTTGCTATAGTTAATACCAGCAACACCACCTACACAGTCGTAACCATTAACAATGCTTGTGCTGTAACTATTTGTAACTATATCGCCATCATTTTCACCAACAACACCACCTACCTTATCATAGCCATTAAAATAAGAATTTATAATACCTACATAGTCAACAATACCACCAGTAGATAAAAAACCAATCAGACCTACATAATATGCGTCGCTGTCGTTAAAATACAAACCAGAAATAGTATAATTGGCACCATTAAATGTACCTGTGTAACGGTGGTAAAAATCACCAACAGGTTTCCAATGTCTTACACTTTCACTATCTGTTTCGGCTGACATTGTGCCCTCGTTTACAACTATGTTAGATGTAAGCTCTACGTTAATAGAGGTGTTACCACCATTAACAGCATAAGCAAAGGCATAAAGCTCGTCTGCTGTACCAATTTCGTAAAAACCGTCTGCATCGCTATCTTTAATTGTTATCTCTACACCTGTGTCAATTCCAACTGTTATGTCAGAAGCACCTTCAGCACTTGCTGATATAGCAGACATTGGCACGCAGGATAATAACATAGGTGCACAAAGAAATACACTTAGTATTTTCTTAGAAATTTGAATTTTACTTCTCAATTTGAGTCCTCCTTACTAATTTTTTAATTACAAGGGTAAAAGAGCCTTATATCAAATGCTGAAAAATCCTTGTAGCCCTCCTTTTTATTATTAACTAGCCTTAAACCACAGGAACAAACATAAATCTGCTTGGTTTATTGTTTACTCTGTATTCATCTGGAATTATCGGCTTTTCAACAGGAGTATCTACCGTGTTTAAAATTATTTCTTGGTATACAAGGCGTCTAAAACATTTATTTTATCATTTGAATTCATATCAGAATATAATCACTGACTATTATCAAGAACCATGATACCAACTATATGCTTTAGCACCAATATATCATCGTAACATTAATATTGCTATCCATATTAACATCACCCACATTATAGCTAATTGATTGTACAAAAGCTCTGTAATTATCCGTAGCATAGGGCTAAACACAAGCTACAATAATAGTTAAAGTCTTTCTTAACACCTTTTTACCCTCATTAGTTCAAATTCGAGAGCGATAGCTACCCTCGTTTATTATATTATACCATAGTTTTTCTTTTTCGGAAATAATTGTATAAACTTTGCTGTTTCAACTTGTGAATTCAGTATTATACCTAAAGTGCTTTACATAACTCATTCTGTTTACATTATATCATTTAAAAACAGGCAATATTTTAATCGCCATTTCCCGTTGATATAAACCCTTTTAAGTAGCTACTTAAAAAAGCAAAAAGTTTTCAAAACTACTTTAATGGTATTCGTTATGCGAAAAACAAGTTATGAAAACAAAGTATAATCCATAATACTATTTTTGTTCTAAAAGGTAGATGTCTTTTCGGCATATTTCAGCCTTACTTCATAGTCTATCCTCACAAGCTGTCAGCCCTGCTATGGTATGCTATTCGTCAGATAAAAAATCCACAAAAAATCTTATCCATTGCCCAAAACAGAAATATTACAAGCACTCTTTTTATTTATCAACTTTTTCTAAAACGTTGCTCAAAGCAAATTCCTGAATGTTGTAAATCAAGAACCCCTAGGTAAAAGTAATCTTGCGAATTACTTTTACCAAGAGATTCTATGCGTGCTTGAATTGACGCTTACCTATAAAAAAGCAAAAGGTGCAGAAATTATATTCTACACCCTTTGTTTTTAAAGAAACTTATTTAAAATTATTTAACTCTGTACTGAACCCATTTTACAACATTAGATACATTGCTCTGTCCTGTTGGGTCAGTTGTTGATTCTTTTGCTAAATCTCTGTAGTAGTAATAGGTATATATCGGCTCTTGATAACGCCATTCTGTATGGTAGATGTCTCTTGTAAATGTTCTATCAACAGAATGATTAATTGAAGCATCTGCGCGAACCCATCTTCGATCACCGCCATCTGAGCCAACATAACCTATGCAACTTCCGTCTTTTGATGTCGGTAATATATATGTGAACCACTTTTCTTCCAACCAGTAAGCGTTACTATACTTATATGAATACACATATCCTTTACCATTTGTCCAACGATAATAATGATACTCAGTATGATCATATACTGAACGCGATTCAACATTTCTAACTCCATTTGATGGGTTTGCTGTACTCCAGCCACTCCAAGCACCCCAAGAAGTTCTCTGAGTATCATACTTAACCCAACCAAAAAGTTCTGAAGCTGAATTTGCTGTGTGTTCTCTTAATGTGTAGTTCCACTTAGCGTTAACTACTTCACCATCTGCAGGTACATTTGAAGCAAGAACCCAACCAGATAACCATCTAGCTCTTACCTCTAAATCACCAAGATAAGTAAATATGGTATCCTCTGTAATCTGTGTGCCATCTTCTGTAAACCAACCCTCAAATGTACAATTTTCTCTTGTTGGAGTTGGCAACGCACCAAGCTTAGCACCATAATATGACTCGATACTCTTTGTCTCTACATTACCACCATTAGCGTTAAATGAAATTTTGAATACACCCTTTTGATACTGTAAATACTTTTCTTCACTTAAATATACAATATCATCATAGGTTATATACTCTGTTCCCTCAATAGCTCCACAAATCAATATTTTTCCTGAAACATTCATTTCACCATCAACACTTACACTTAATGGTGAAAGCCTGATATTTCGACAAACCAAGGTATTTCCACTTTCTGTTGAAAGTGTATTAGTTCCATTCAAGGTAACATTTGTTATATCTGCCCCAAGAAGCATTGCATAACCAGAAGATTTAACCTTTACTCTGTTTAAGGTAACATTTTCTGAGGATAAATCTATTGGAATTTCACTTCCTTCTGTTATTGTAACACCATTAATTATTGTTGTTTTTGCGTCAGATTTAAGTGATAGCTCCTTATATTCCTTATCCTTACCTAATAGCTCAAAGCGATTAATACTTCCTACATCTATACTTAATTTATCAGCCTTTTCCTGTGGAATCTTAGATATATCTAAAACAATATTATCTGCTCCAGATGATGCAACTGCCAATGCAACCTTCTCATTAGAAGTCACAGCACTTATTTGTGGCACACCTTCAAAGGCATTGTTTCCTAAGGATGTTATTCCTTCTGATACAACAAATTCATTTAATGAGGTACAACCCTTAAAAGCATTACTTCCGATTTCTGTAACTCCTTGACAAATTACATATTTCAAAGAGGTACAGCCTTCAAATGCATTATCTGGAATTTTCTTTATATTATGACCTAAAATAACACACACAATATCTTTGTTATTTCTAAACAAATCTGGACTAATATCTGTAATTTTAACAGACTTAAAAGTACCGTCACCATTATCTAAAGAAACATATGATGGAACAGAGATAACTGTTGCAGGACCATCTTCGGGTGCTGTATACCTAGTAATCATTCCTTTATCACGATTTACGCTAAGACCATTAGTTATTGCAATTCTATTATTTACATAATCATTTACAAAACTAGGAACCTCAAAAGGAATGATCGAGGTTTCATAATCATCAAATGTTCCATCAAATGAATAATCAAGATATTCCTCTGTTGTATCATCTAGAACATTATATGTATAAACGAAATATGATTTTTTAGCAACATCATATCCAACTACTGCAAATACGTGAACATCTCCTGCCATTACAAGTCGATAATCACCCTTTGTGTTACCTGTACTTGTAAATGTTGTAGTTGTAGATTCTATATCTGATGTATAGTAGGTTAAGGTTGAGCTAAACTCATCACTTTTAGAATCAGTAGAAGCCCAATCCTGTGCTTCGCTATTGCTACCACCCTCAGAATATGTTTTACCGTATCCATACTGCTGACTTATAAGAGTTGAAATCGTATTAGAAACAGAACTGCTAGCACTTACAGAATTACTGCTTGAAAAGCCTTCAGATGCATTCCAGGTTTTTTCATCAGTAACAGAATGAGCTCTTTCTCCTGACAATTCAATATCGTTTGACCAGCTATCTGTACCAGAGTTTGTATGCTTAACATAATTACTGTAATCAACACCTTTACCAACCTCATGTGAATCTTTATTATTTGCATTAATTCCAAATTTTAATATCTTGATATTTAGACCAGCATTTCCTCCAAACGATGTTTGACTAGAGTTTTTATTATCAACAGAAAGTCCAAAATTCTGTCCACTTTCTGTTGTATTTGTAGTTGAGTGAGACTGATTACCTGAAATTTTATATGCACCAGACGATGTGTCTACCGTTGTGTTTGAACCTCCAAAACTCATACCAATATTATATGTACTACTTTGACTCTTTGCTAAGGTTTCAGCTTCTTGTCTTTCCTGACCTGTTTCCTTAAGATAACTTTCACTTACCTCAGTAGTGTCAGACCAATTCTTAGACAGGGTCCACGAAGTAGAATTAGTTGTTGCATTAGAAATTGTCTGTGCAACAGTTTCAGCCTTCTCATTACTAATTGCCTTTTCCTCTGTTTTAGAATGCTCTGTAATTATACCATTTACGCAATTTAAATTCATAGTAGTAAACAACGGTACATTTTCAATTTTACCTATTTCATAGGTAAATAGCATTAAACCATTTTTAGAATCCTCTAAAATAATAGGATCCTTTAGTTCGTCAACTGCAACAGCTCTGTTTCTGTTACTTGCCCAGTTTGCATAAAGATTAATATCACCTGTTGAACCTACTGGAATAATATCATACATATTACCCTCTTTGTCAGTCCAGCCTACAAATGTGTACTTATCAAGCTTAGGTGAAGGCAATTTAATTTCTCTATCTGTGGTATATACTATTTTTTCCACAGGCACCATGTCTGACGCAAAGGTAATTTCATAAGCTTCTTTGTGCCAATGTGCATACAATTGCTTATTTCCAGTAGAGCCCTTTGTAATTTGCATAACTCTATTGGCATTTTCTCCTGCACCGTCAAACCAACCTAGGAACTTATATCCGTCAGGAGCCTTTAACTCCTTCAACACTATTGTACTCTGCTCAGGGTTATATGATGTTGGATTTGCAGAATTATCTATTCCTAATTTTGCTAAGTACATATCTCCGTTAGCAATATTATATTCAATCGAATAGCCTTTAAGTATAGGAATTATCTCTTGCTTTACAAAAACTTCGTTACAATTAGAACAATGTGAGCCCTCTGTTAAACCTGTTGATTCATATGTAGGTGGTACAGCAGGGTCAACAACTACTGTATGATCAGTAGCAGGAATTACAGTATTCTCCAGTGTAATTTCTGTTGTTCCCTCTGCATCGCTGAAATATTTGTCACATACTGAGCAATACCAATATGCAATATTACCATCCTTTGTGCAGGTAGCTGGATTGTATGCAGTAGCACTCATTGCATGCTCACACTTTGGCTTTGATGGACTAAGCTCCACACCATAGCCACCAACGATAAATCTTCTGATTAAATTTATGTCTTTACCATTTATTCTTCCGTCATCGTTTACATCGGCAGCTGATTCGTTAATTTCAGTTTCGTAGCCACTAACTATGTTTCTTCTGATTAATGTAATATCTTTACCTGTAACGACACCGTCACCATTTACGTCACCTGGAATATAATCTATAACAGTGATACAACCATTAACCATTTGGAATTTTAATGATTCAAAATCCTCGTTATATATATCTCCAGGATAATATGAAACGTTAATATTAAGATTATCATTACCTACTGCTTCATCAGAAACCTTAAAAGTTAGATACAAAATTGTTCCGTCATCATCAGCCTGTCCTGTAGCACTATCCCAAAAGAATTCACAAGGATTAGTAAATTTGCCTGGAGCTGTATAGCTAAGCTTAGCAAAGGCATCACCATTTTTTGCTGAAACCAATGTAAGCTTTGGATCATAAGAAAAGCCTAGTGTTGCACCGGCAACGCCTGGATTATTTTCTACATCTACTTTTACTTCTACCTGACTATTTGGAGCTATATATTTGCTTTCTACAACGATTGTTGGCTCTGTATAGCTTGCACTTGCACTTACAGTAATAGTTGCAAATGGAAAGCTTGAAAAAGCAAAAACAATTACCAACAAAAGAGATAATACTCTTTTTTTCATTTGACTGCCTCCTCTATAATTGTTTTTCATCGAAATCTCTAGTATCTGTTCTTTGAGTTAATTCATAGCTACAATTTATTTCACTGTAATTGAACCACTGATAGTATCAAAATCAATATCATTTAAATCAACATCATAAATTGTACCATTTGGATATGCTGGTGATATAACATACTTATCTCCAGCCTTAGCATTAGCTGGTACCTCAAAGGTCAGGGTTAATGCTGTTCCATTACCAACCTCATTTTCAATCATACCATCCCAAAGGAACTTACTAGGATTTTCATAGGCACCTGGCAATGTAAAGATAAGCGTTGAGAAGGCTGTACCATTTTCAGCCTTATTCAGCTTCAGCTTTGAATCATACTCTATATTAAGCTGAATACCATTAATACCAGGATTATTATATACTGTAACTGGCACTGTAACAGTCTCTCCTACCTTTGCAGAAATATTTCCGATAAAGATAGTTGGATTACTTATCTTGCTATATACTGCTGTTACTACTAGATCGCTTGTTACTTTATCAAAGCTCTTATTCCACTTTAAGAAAATATAACCATCTCTTTGAGGAGCACTTGGTGCTGTTGCAGATTTTCCTGCTTTTACAGTTTCTGTCTTTAGTACAGTACCATCATAGTCCTTGAATACTACTGTAAATTCAGATGGTGTTGGATCCTCTTCACTATTATATGCACTCCATACACCCGTTGCAGAGTTCCACTCATTTGCATTGATTGTAAATTTATCCGTTACATTTACTGGAATTCTCTGTGGTGTTGATTCATTCCAGTTGTAATCCCATTTATTCTCTGTTGTAGCTGGGTTCATTCTTACAAAAATAACCTTTGTATAGTGACCCTCAGGAATATCAGCCTTATATGTACCATCGCCAACACCTGTCATTGATACCCATTTTGAAGCACTGCTACCACCATATAGGTAAATTGAGAAGCGAGCATCTCCACGTTTCCAGTTATCATTTGGCTTTAGGTATAGTGTTTCTAACTCTGTAATAGAATCCCACTCACCTAGTGCTGAGCTCCATTCGTTGTCACCTATAACAAATCGGTTTGTACCATTTTTTGGAATTTCCATTTCAGCTGAATCATTCCATAGGTTTTCCCAGTTGTTTGCTGTTGTATTTGGGTTCATTCTTACAAACTGAACCTTTGGATAGTCACCTTCTGGAATTATAGCTCTATAATTGCCATCCTCTACCTTTGTCATTGATACCCATTTTGCTGGACTTATGCCACCATACAGATATGCTGAAAATCTTGGTGCTTTTCCATCCTTATTATATGTCCAGTTAAGATTTGGCTTTAAATATAGAGCATCTGCCTTGTAAACTGTTGGTGTAAACACGTCCCAACTACCAGCTACATTATTCCACTGACCATCATCAATAGTAAAACAGTTTGTAGTGCTTGATTTAGGCGGGATTGTCATTGAAGATGAGTAATTCCAACGATTTATAAGTGTATTTGCTGATGATGAGCCACTCATTCTGGCAAATTGTACAGTTGTATAATCAGTTGATGGCACATAGGCTGTGTAATATCCATCACCTGCATCCTCCATAGACACCCACTCAGCTCCATTTGCTCCTGTTACATACATCGCAAAGCGTGCATCTGTCTTAATCCAGTTAGCATTTGGCTTTAGGTATAGCTTCTTTAGTGAAGCCTTTGAAACATAAACGCTCCATTCACCTGTTGCATCATTCCATTGACCTGCCTCTATTGTAAAGCAGTTTGTCTTATCTGTTGGAATTGTCATTTTGCTTGAATAATTCCACTTATTAGCATCTGTATTAGCCTCTGATTTTGGATTCATTCTTGCAAATTGAACAGCTGTATAATCACCTGCTGGCACATTTGCTGAATAATATCCATCTTCCAAATCTGTCATCGACACCCACTGTGAGCCACTCTTGCCTGTTACATACATTGCAAAGCGTGCGTCTGACTTAATCCAGTTTGCATTCGGCTTCAAGTATAGAGTTTTACTTGTCGTTGCTGTATCTTTATTTAATTTTTGTACAGTAGATATATTAGCTACTGTGTCTTGTGAAATTTCACCCTTTGTTACAGCATTTGAAGCACTTGCTGTTGCTGTAAATACAGATATACCCATTACTGCAACAATCAACATACTAAATGTCTTTTTTCGTCTGCTGTTTTTGTTCGTAAACATATTGTTTACACCCCTTCTTAATCGTTTTCACTTTACCTATTTCAATAAGTAAAGTGCACGATAATCATATCATAATTAACTTTATTTTTCAAGTTTTTTTAAAAAAACAGTTATATTTTCACAAAAAGCTACAAACTAACACCTTTTGAACTCTTTAGTGGGATACCCAATCATTAAAAATAACGCCCTAAAATAAGCTAGCAACAAAAATCTAATACTTATTTCCAACTGAAAAGCTATAAATCATTTCTTTATTTTTTATAAGCTTTTCATCAATTTCTTCACTGACGTTTCTACTGCCTTCAAACTTAATAACTTCATTAAAACTTGTACCATCTGATATTTCGATATTGTGATATACTTTTCCCTTGAATTTATCCAAAATATGCTTAACAAACGACATTGTGATTTCAGTTTACACTATAAATCACATAAAACAAAAATACAGCTATTGGGGACAATTAATAGTGATTGAATCATTTATAAGATTAATTAAGTTAACAATATCACATACGAGAGTTAACATATAGTTTATAGCACATCTGCAAAGAGGGTATAGTATTCTTTGTTTACCAACGTAGCAAATTTTTAATCGCCTTTACTATTTAACGCTTGATTATTTCACTTACGCATATTATTATAATTATATTGATGATATTATAAATTCGTATTACCACTCACACGAAATACGATATTAGAGTTATAAATAGTAGCAATAACAATTCAAAACTTTAATTTTTTGATTCGCTATCTCTAACTTAAATATTAGCTTATTTTTACATTTTAATATTTTTCGAAAACCATGTGCACGGGCTTGTATGCAGTTGTGGATATAATTTGAAACGCTCTGCCCTGCCTTACTCTGTAAGTATGAGTGTTATAATAGATTTGAGCTCTGTTTGAATTGTTACTAGCTTAGGTTATGAACACTTTTTTCTTCATAAAATTTTTGTAAGCCTTTTGTTATAGCCAGAAAAAACTACTTGTTTTCCAACATCGTTAACGGAGCAACCTCATCAACAATTATATATAGTATTATTCAGACAGCTATAGCTCATGACCTCATACCTGAAAAATATCTGACATATATATTCACACAAATACAGTATGGTAAATATGTGAGTACTTACCTTCCTTGCTCAAAGCAAATTCCTGAATATTGTAAATCAAGAACCCCTCAGCAGAAGTAATTTCACGAATTACTTTTGTTGAGGGGTTCAATACGTTCTTAAATTGAAGCTTACGCTTATTTCAAAGGCTGATAAGGTTTCAAATGGGTTACTTCAACAATTGGATGAGATTCTATATTTAATCTTCTAACAAATTCTAAGTCGTTTTCCCACTTACTTACTGCTAAATGCATATTGCTTTTGCTTCCGTTAAAGTTAATAAAATGTTCTAAATATTGTATAATTTCAACTTTTGTCATTATTCCATTATAAATGATATTTGTAAGTATCGCGTGACGATGAGCTTCCGTTAGTACACCACTCCTAACATTATATCCACAAATCATAAGTGGAGAAGCATTAGAAAAAGGTCCATCGTCTATTGGTGTATATCCGTCAAATGACAGTTCACAAAAATTAGCAACCAAAAAGGGATAAAGTTTTTTTAATCTTATTATTTCTTCTTTTCGTATAAAGGTTATGTTGCATTTTAGACATCGGCTTGCATGTACAAATATAGGTGCACTTGAATCTGTTACTATGGCTACATTAACATCTTCGATAGGATGATTATATTTTAGACAGGTTATATTACCTTGATGCACAAACAGCGTGTTGGACGAAGCTCGTGAAAAGTTTTTTGTAGATACATATTCTATATATGATTGGAAAGGTTGCTGTAAATATTCAAAACTTAATGACAACAAAAACTCTAGTAAATACACAGATTTTTTTCGGATATGATAGTTGTTCCTTAGTCCATATATTTCGGACATATTATTATTTTTTATCAACGAGAATAGATCTTTTCCAAGACAATTGTATCTATCGATAATTTTGTTTGTAGCAAACAACCAATCAATTACATCCGATGGAGCATATTTCCTGTTCGGGAAGCCGTTACGTATGTCCCATTGTTTTATTTCATAAGGAATATGTTCGGTTTTATTGTTTTTGATTAACCATTTCTTAAAATCTTGGTATTGTTCTTTTTTC
Source organism: Acutalibacteraceae bacterium (assembly GCA_036309525.1). Classification (GTDB taxonomy): domain Bacteria; phylum Bacillota; class Clostridia; order Oscillospirales; family Acutalibacteraceae; genus CAG-964. The sequence continues at coordinate 28,504 of JAXJTP010000009.1, forward strand.
ATATAATATCGCCTCGATAAGATTTTGTATTAAGTTTTGACTATTGGTAATACTGCTTATGTAATGTGGAGATACTTAACCCTTTCACGATTGCATTTATGGTTATTGATATAATAACATGTTTTATATGCGAGAGTCAACACAAGCACTCTTCCCTGACCTTCTTGTAAAGAGATATAATTCTCATAATCAAGTATAATTTTAAATATCAAAAGAAAAGTGACGATGAAAATTAAAATTAATAGCTGATTACGAGATAAGTGGTAGTGTGGTGCCACACAAATGGTGTGTCAAAATCAATATTACCAGATAGTAAGAAAAAGTTTGCTATTTTCCCATACTATTAACGAGCCGACCTCATCAACAATTATATATAGCATTATACAGACTGAGATAGCTCATGCCCTTATACCAGAGAAATGTATGGTATATGTATTTACACAAATACAGTATGGTAAGGATGTAAGCACTTACCTTCCTTGCTCAAAGCAAATTCCTGAATATTGTAAATCAAGAACCCCTCAGCAAAAGTAATTCACAAGATTACTTCTGCTGAGGGGTTCTATGCGTGGTTGAATTGAAGCTTATATCGAAGCTTCCTTCTTTTTTGCACCAAAACAAGGATACCTCACTTTGGAGTAAAACAGCCTCTTTTCAGCTTTCTACCACACTATGTATAACAAAGCAAACCTGTTGAAAAGTGTCAATGATATATGCGAGGGGGGCTCTCTCTTGTATACACAAGTTACTGCGTATTTTCTTTTGTATTACAATTCTATCTAAATCATCTATTCTTCTAACAATTCCTGTTACTTTCATATATTCAAAATCTCCTTTAATTTTAAATTGTGATACTATTATTGATGATTTGTGGAAATTTATACTGCTTAAATTTACTTATGAAATTAAATGTGATACAATGAAAATAAATAAAAACATAAGGAGAAAATTATGAAAAAGGCTTTAAAAATAACAGGCAAATCTTTATTTTGGTTCGTTTGCTTTCTTTTGGCACTTCTTCTTTTGGTTTTTGGTGGCTTGAATCTTGCTAAATACGTTATTTATTCCGATTATTACTCATATAGGGATGCTGTTTGTATAAATCCTGGCCTTAACGATGGCTTTGTACATCAGGGTATGTGCGTTGATGATGAAAGCGACAAATTCGTGCTTTCGGGATATATGACTAACCACACTGCTTCAAGACTTTATGTTACCGATGTAGACAATAATTCTTATTATGTCAGCATAAATAAAGATAACAAAGCTTTTACCGGCCATTTTTGTGGTGTTGCCGTTAGTGGTGATATTATATATATTGCCTCAGATAATGCTGTGCATTTAGTTTCACGAGATGAGCTTTTAAACGCTAAAAACGGCGATACACTAAACATTCAAAAAACCATTCCCATAAATAACCAATCCTCGTACATTTATACCGATGATAATTATTTATACGTTGGTGAATTTCACAATGGGAAGCAATATGTAACCGAGCATCCGTATGAAACTCCGGACGGATTGTATCACGCTATTATTTCAAGATATAGATTAAACGATTTAACAAAACCAGATAGGATTTATTCGGTCAGAGATAAGGTTCAAGGTATTTTGTTTGCCGAAGGAAAAATTGTGCTTTCAACCTCCTATGGCTTAGAGGATTCGGTATATTACATTTATAACGAAGCAGACTGCATAAAGAGTGAACACACACTTGACGGTGCTCCCGTTTACTACATTAATAACCTTGAAGAAGAATTTACTGGTCCGGCTATGGCCGAAGGACTTGACCTATATAATGGTAAAGTTATAACCATGAGCGAAAGTGCATCAAACAAATATATTTTCGGAAAATTCTTTTTTGCAAACAAAATTATAACTCTTGACATTTTGAAATAACATAAGTATCCTTTAAAAATTGTATATCCTCCTGAAACAGAAGAAATCTTCAAACAATACACATAATGATTCCAAAAGGGGCTACCTCACTAGCGAAAGTGAGGTAGCCCTAAATTATGTGATTTAGCCGACAAAACAGCACTCAAGTTTTTAAATTGATGTAGAAGCTACATAGCAAAGCTGAGGTATTGCTACCTCTTGTTGAAAAATATTAAGTTGCTTTATCTAAGCCCTCTTTTTTCGAAAAGCTGTGTTCTTCGTCTGTTTTTGGCAGTTTTGTTATGTAGCTTGTTAATGTTGAAAGAAAAGCAAAGAAGTAGCATTTCAATATTAACATTTTCCTTGACTCTTATTAAAAATCGTCTGAATCCGTAACCCTGTTCAATCACACCAAAGGCACCCTCTACCTGAACAGAACGATTCATTCTCAATTCCTGTATGAGTGGTAATGTTTTCAAAGGATTTGTTTCTGAAGTCAGCAAACACACTTACTATATAAGCTATCTTAAAATCTCAATCATTAGTATGCTATTTACTATTCTTGATTCTTAGCAACAAATTATGATATAATACTAAAAAAGATATATAAAGCATTTATTAATTATGCAATTTAACTTTAACAGGTAGTATCATAATATGAATAATTATATTAGTGAAAACAAAGTCCGTTTTATGGTACTGCAATAGTGATATAATAAATTCAATAAAAGTTTAATCGGTATATGTTAATTATATAAAAAGCTCTTATGAATTATATGGTGATTATAGGGTGGTAGAAAATGGATACAACAAACAGTGGTATTGTTTTATTTTCGGGCTTTGAAAAGCTTAAGGAAGAAATAAAAAGATTAAAAACAGAGCTTTCAATGCTATTGCTGGAGCGTGATGAGCTTGAATTAGTTACCTGTAAAAATATAGAGGTAGCATATCATCTTAAATTTGGAGCATTAGAATACAAGGCTTACGAGGCTCAATGTACAGCATTACGCTTAAAAAGGAAAATAGAATTAATACAAGCACGATTAAATCGTCAGGAAAAAGTAGAGCTTTTGATTATTGAACAAACACTTGATACAGAGTTTGCAGATTATAAAAAAATTCTTAACGAAAAAATTGATAAAATGAATGAAGCCATTGAATATAGTAAATTAGATGAGCTTTCGCCTCAGGACAGTAAAGAATTAAAAAAGCTGTATCGCAATATAGTTAAACATCTGCATCCAGATATAAATCCCGATGTTACCAACGAACAGCTAAGACTTTTAGAAAACGCAATAACAGCCTATAAAGATGGTAATATTGCAACTCTGCAAATAATAAATGCAATGCTTTCAGATTATGATATTTCCGAAAACACTCAAGACGCTATGAGTGCATTAACAGAGGAAAAAGCAAGACTTGAAAGTATGCTTTTGAATACCAGAAAAAGCATTGATAAAATCAAATCAACCTACCCTTATACAGTTAAGGAGCTAGTTACCGACTCCGAAAAGGAACAGCAATACAAAGAAAAGCTGGAGAGTATATTGAATCAGTATGAAATGCTGATAAAGATATATAAAGCAAAACTAAAAGAAATGTTGGGGTGATATTATGAGCGATCTAATGAATATTGAAGCTGGTGGTTTATTAGGATTACTGCATGGAAAAGGTGGAGATTTAGTAATACCTAAGCCATTTGAAAAAGATATTTTCCTTTTTGATACCTACATTGCTGGTACAACTCATATTGAAGGAATAGAGGAATTAGCACTGTACCTAAATATTGATGACAAGCTGGATTTTTTCAGAGAGCCTGATAACCCTTACGATGAACAGGCTATTATGATAAAAACTACTAACGGTGTAAAGCTTGGATATGTACCAAAGCAGGATAATGTTATCTTTGCCAGACTAATGGACGCAGGTAAGCTTCTGTTTGGTCGTATTTCTAATAAAGAAACAAAAGGGCGATGGGTAAAAATTAAGATTAAAGTGTTTTTACATGAATAAGGATACTAATACTACTGATGAAGAAAAAGAGAGAATATCTCAAAGATTAAGAGAAATAGAACGATAAATCTTAAAAAACACACCATTTCAATACGATTAATCCAGCTGTCGTACAAAATGATAATGATTAGATTTTAAACTTTTCTTTGAAATTTCTACTGATAATTATCTGTGAAAATCAGCCCATTGAAGCATTTATGTAATATAATAATTTACAGCATAATTTTTTATTTGCCTAAAAACATACAAAACCAACTATTTATGCAGGTTTGTATGCATTTGTGGATATAATAGGAAACGCTCTACCCTACCAGTATAGGGTTCTCACTAAAGAAAATTAAGACAGCCACTTAAATAATGGTAAATCCTCTAAAACCATACCAAGATTACACAAAAGCTCTCCTCAAACCGAGGAGAGCCTTTGTTTTGTTTGTATCACTTATTTATGATAAATGACATTATCTGCTTATTTTACAGCAAACTTATGTAGCTTTATAAATTATTATCATACCATCTCTAAAATCATTTTTTGGATATTCAGAGCATCTACAAGAGTTATACTTCTGTTTGAATTAACATCAGCACGTAGGCTCTGCTCCTCATCAAGAGCTGTTTCCCCTACTATATGCTTCAACACAAATATAACATCGCTTACACTGATATTGCCATCTCCATTAACATCGCCAAGTAGCTGAGCTGGCTCATACTCAATTGTCAAAGACTTTGTTGAAGTATTATAGATAAATGTATATTTACCACCTGTTGCATTAAGCTTTGTAGCAGGTGAATCTCCTGCTGAGTAATCAATAGTTGCTGTATCTGTATATGTGCTGTTAAAGCCTAGCAATGCACCATTATGAGCAACATTGAACAGGTATGTACCTTCCTCTAGCTCTACAGTGCCAGTAAAGATATTTTTCTCTGTTTCCTCAAGTTTAAGGTCGATTTCGCCTTTGATTGATACAGCTGTAGCTGGAGTATATACTGACCATTTACCATCAGCACCACTCCAGACACCCTCTTCTATTATAAAGCAGTTTCTTTCATCCTTAAGGATAGCAAGGTCTTTTGTCTGATTCCACACATTACCCCACTTTGTTTCTGCCTCTGAAGAAAGTCTACAGAAGATAATGTTATCCCAAGTGTCCTTTTCAGCTGTTAGCTCGTAGTAGCCATCACCATCAGGGTCTTCCATATCAATAAATGTGGTCTTAAATTCTGTCCATAGGTATGCAGCAAAGCGTGCGTTATCCTTTTTCCAGTTTGAGCTAGGCTTTACATAAATTGTAGTAGAATTTACAGGGTCTTTATAGCCACATACTGTACATTTAGCATTTTTGTAGCTATGACCTGTAGCTTCAATTACCTCTTGTTCAACAGTAATTTCACCACACACTGTACACTTTTTGCAGTCTGTTAAGCCTGGCATAGTACAGGTTGCTTCTTTACCCTTGATTGTTTCCTCTGTGTGTGGTAGTGTTGGTATTTCTTCCTGTTCTTTTAGAATTTCACCACATTCTATACACTTCTCACCATCTGTTAAGCCTGTTTCTGCACAGGTTGGAGATTTACCCTCTACTAATACTTCTTCATAGTGAATAGTAAGCTTATTATTGCTGTATTCAACAAATTCATCTGTGCATTTATTCACTGAATACACCATATTGCCACCTAGAAGAGGTAGCTTGTCTATACCTAGCTTCTGACCCCAAACCTCTTCTGTTTGTTCGCCTTATAGCAGGTATGCAACTTCACCGTTTGCAAACTGCTCAGTTGTTTTTGCTTCAGTTGAGCCTGCTACATTTGAATTCCAGATACTATCATCGCAGGTTGTGTTTAAGTAATAGTTGTTTGTGATATTGTCAATACTGTAATCTGTACCAATAACACCACCAAGAAAACAATAATAATAATTATCAGTAACACTAACATCACCTGTGTTGTAGCAGTTTGTAATTATGCTTTCTTCGAAGCCCATACCTGAAATGCCACCTATGTAAAGAAAACTATCAGCATCAGTACCAGCAATACTAACATCACCTGTGTTGTAGCAGTTTGTAATTATGCTTGTATCGGCGTTCATACCCGAAATGCCACCTATGCAAATATCAGCATCAGTACCAGCAGTACCAGCAATACTAACATTACCTGTGTTATATCAATTTGTAATTATACCCATCACGGTATTAAAACCAGCTATGCCTCCTATCTCATTACGATAACTTACCGTAACAGTAATATTACCTGTGTTGTAGCAGTTGTTTATCATACTACAGTTTTGAGCAACAATTCCTCCTACTTCTTTAGCATTTCCTTTAATACCTGCAATATTATAGCAGTTGGTAACGCTACTGTAATCAACGCTGAATCCAACGATTCCTCCTGCTATTGACTCATCTTCATTTATAAAAATTTCACCTTCGTTGTAGCAGTTGTTTATAATCGTGGTATCGCAATAGGCAACCACTCCACCTATTTCTGCATCGGTAGCAAGTGGGTAAACACCACTTATTGCTCCTTTATTATAGGAATCGTAAATATTTGAATCAAAACAACTCCCTACTATTCCGCCAATCATAGGTGCATATAAAGTACATGTCTCATCACTTGTAAGTTTTCCTTCATTACCACAAGCTGTAATAGTACTCGCACTAACAGAACCAGCTATACCACCAAATGCAGTTTGAGCCTTAATATCACCCTTGTTTATACAATTTTCTATCGTACTACCATTGACATATCCTGCGATACCTCCAACATAACAATATCCACAAAAATATGAATTTAGTATTGTTAGATTTTTAATTTCGCTATTTCTTAAGTAGCTAAAAACACCAACATCACTTTCAGTGGCATCATTAAAATACAAGCCCGAAATAGAATGGTTATTACCATCAAATTTACTACCATATGAGCCGAAATCAATAGGTGTCCAAGGTCTTACAGCTTCGCTATCGGTCTCTGCTGACATTTTGCTCTCGTTTACAACAATATCAGCTGTTAGCTCACCACAAAGAGTGTTCTTATACCCATTATTTACAGCAAAAGCGAATGCGTAAAGCTCATCTGCTGTGCCAATGTCATAATAGCTATCTTCATCGGCATCTGTTAGTATTACCTCTTCGCCTGTATCGATAGTTACAGTTAAATCCTCTACTGCACTAGCTGACACCGAAGTGACGGGTATCGTCGTCGTAAGCATTAAGCCTGATAGAATGATTGATAAGGGTTTTTTAATTTTTTCATCTTATTTTCTCCTTCCTGAAATAAAAAATAACCTATAAACAAAAACGCAAGCAATACGCTTTTGAAAATCAATATATTTTAACCTTCTATTCTTTTTACCCTATGTCAAAAATCGTTACACTATATTTTCCAGAACAATATCGTCTGTTCGATTTTCATATTCTACACCTACAGCTATACAGTTAACTCTGTGATTATTATACCATATTTTTCTTTTTCAGAAAGTTTTTTGTGTGATATAAATAATTTTTGTATCTATCACCAAATAAGCTAGGTAATTTTGCTCTTTATGCCATATTTTACGCTTGTTTTAACCAGCACAGCCTACTAAATATACTATTTGCAATCTCTAGCCTATAATCAGGCTATATAATGTTGAGGAGTAAAGCAAAATAGAGCAAAAAATAAGCACCCAACAAAAGTTGAGTGCTTATTTCTGGCTGGGTTGGCGGGATTCGAACCCACGGGATGACGGAGTCAAAGTCCGTTGCCTTACCGCTTGGCGACAACCCATTATATTCGATTTTACACATTTTGCATTAGCAAATTTGTTTTACCAAATGCTTGTATAAAACTGATTTGTTAACAAATAGTCGCACAAGCGTATTACCTGTGCGACTATGGTGACTCATCGGAGATTCGAACTCCGGACACCTTGATTAAAAGTTTTAATGTTTAATATTTTCCTGTATTTCAGCAATTTTCGTTAATATTAAATCAAGGGTATCTGTCGCATTTGGTTTGCTTTTATCATACATTATATCTAAATGACTTAAATGTTTTTGTTGCAACATTTTTATTTGTTCTGCAATATGTAAATATTTTTGAGTTGTCGATATATCCGTATGTCCCATATATATGCGTAATGTTTCTAAGTCACCACCATCTATAAGATAGTTAGTTGCAAATGTATGTCTTAACAGGTGTGGATATATGCGTTCTAGACCTTTTTCTTTATTCAATTTTTGAAACATTAACTTGATTGCATTTTTAGTTAATGGTGTATTCTTGTTGGTTGTAAAAAGATATTCAGTATTATTATCTGAATTTTTTGAATTATATAACTGCATTTGATTTTTTACAACATTCCCAAAAGTAACCATTCGTTCTTTGTTACCTTTTCCATTAATTAAAATGCTGTGGTTTTCTAAATGGATATCCTGTTTTTTTATTTTAGGTATCTCTCCCCTACGCAAACCACAATCTAACATCAACATACAAATCAATTTATTGCGTTCTCCTAAAACACTACTATCAAAACAATTAAACAACAACTCAATTTCATCATTTCTCAAGGGATAGATAATACTATTTTCGGATTTTATTAGTTGTATTTTTTCCAAATCAATATTTGTATAGTTATTTTTAACCAACCATCTCAAAAATACTTTTGTAGCTCTTGCATATGTCTGTATACTTATTTTCTTCACATTTAAATTTTCACTTAGCCACAACTGATAATTTAAAAAAGTATCATCAATATCAGTTCCCCCTAAAAACTCTACAAACAAATTCAAATTCCGTTTATAGTAATACAAACTATCTTCAGATAACCCTACACTTTTCTTCTCTTTCAGAAACTGTTCTACATACATTTGATTTTTATTCTCTTGCATTTTATATTAACCTATACCTCTTTTCTTTTATTAGTGCATAAACTTTTTATACCCTAATAAAAGAAAAAAAACAACTATCGGGACAATTAGTTCCGATTTTTTTATTTTCAGAAAGAAAGGTGATTTTATGAACGGATTTGCTATTATGGCTAACAGCTACAAGTCGCTGGTTAAGCGAGGTGAAATGACAGAAGAACAGGCTAAAAGAAGTATTGAGATTTACGAGTTTTTGGCTACTTGCAATCAAGATGATTTTTGCCAAATGATTGATAGTTCAGCTTTTAATGATATTATCAGAGCCTTTTTGAAAAAGGCTCTAAATGGTGCAGAACTTGACGAGAAGTCAAAGGACAGTGTGATGAACGAACTTCGATATTTGTTTGATGATTTATCTGCAAAAGAGGTATTGAGCAAATATTCTTAATTTTTTATTCTGTAGGTAATTAAAAACAGTCCTGGTTCCGTTTTTTGAAAGGAGAGTTAATATGAAGAATAAAATTAAATTCAAAGATAAAAATCACGAAGAAATGTACAAAATCTTACTTGAGAGATGTAAAAGGATTGATGAAGAAACAACTCCAGTAATGTACTTGTTGAGCTTGGTGTGTGCTAATAGAGGAACATTTACCTGTGCTGAGCAGATGTTTAACTTTAAAGAGATGTGTATCAGACCTGACAACTTTGAACAGCCTTGGCAAACAAGCAGTTCTGCAAAGGCTATCAGACTTGCATTTGTTTTGTGGAATGGATTTCCAACAGAAGAAGAACAGGAGCGTAACAGTATTTACAATATCTTCGGATATTCTAGTTGGGATAAATATTTTATTGAAGCCATAAAACTTCGTTACCCTACTACTTGTTAATTTTTTTCTGTGGCTAGAAAATTTTAGAAAGGAAAACTAATTAATTATGAGAGATGAAACATTTAAAACCATTGATGGTCAAACTTATGATACCTGGAAAGAAGTACAAGAGAAAATAAAAAATGATTGGGTGGAGTATTTAGACGAATTGCAAGGTGTGGCTAATTTAGAGTATCATATACCTAATTGGCAGA
>JAXJTP010000010.1:0-74267 GCA_036309525.1 Acutalibacteraceae bacterium
ATTTAAAAATCCTCCTTTTAATGAGAATTATATCCCATTAAAAAGAGGATGGGTAGGCGTGCTTGGGTTGACGCTTACTAAGAGCCACTACAGAGCAGTTAGAACAAAGGCTATAAACTTACCTTATGGCTTAGAAATAGCCTTTACAGCATAAAAAGAAAGCCCATACAGCACGGCTTTAGTCGGTTAGTGCTGTATGAGGCTCTCACAAAACATATTACAGCTGTATTATAGCTGATATTATCCACAATTTCAAGACAAGGAGCGTATTTTTATGGAAAACAATACAACACAGGTGCAGAACGCACCAAACAAGCAATTACTTATAAATCAAGAGGAGTTCACAGGTTTTATTATCTCAAAGATAAAAGACCACTCACCAGCTGGAACAGCACCATTAGAAGCTTTTAAAACCTTTGTAAACAACCTTTTTTATTACTCAACAGGTCGCATTAACTATGCCGAAGAATTGACACAGCAAGAATATTATAACGCTTTCTGTGGCTTTATTTTGTCAGAGCTGACCTATAACGAATTTATTTCAGATGAATACTTTAATCTGATATTTGCATATTATGGCTTTAGCATTAAAGCTAGCCCACTAGACAATGATTATTTTGATATGCTACAACGCTCTATCAGAGAAGAGCAAGAGGAAGCACAGCAACTTCACCAACGAACACAGGAACTTATAGCAATCCTCGACAGACAGTGTGTTCCTGACTTCCCTATTTTTGATATTGCAGAAGCATTAAATTCAAAGGGTAGAGGTTACACATTCACCATATTAACCTACTTGTTCAACTATGGCTACATAGAGGGCAAGCGTGCAGAACGCAGACGAAGAAAAACAGCTTAACCCCTTTTAGGGACTCCGAAATCTCGGGATAGCCTTTTTAGGGTAGCCGAAACAGCCGAATACCTTTAGGGCATTACAAATATTACCATACATACAAGACAGTGGCTATACGGTCGCTGTCTTTTTATTTGTGGAATAATTAATCATACTGCTTTGTGTCTGACCTCTACCCTTACACTGTAAGCTGATGCACCCAAGGGGGTACATCAGAAACTTTTACAGCACTCTGAATTTTACCGAGGGGCTAGGAAAGTAGACACATATTTCTAAATTAATTATATACAGCTGAAAACACATTAAAAATCAAGCCTTTTTCTGTCTACTATTTGGCTACTATTTGTATACTACAAGCCTGTTTTTTGTCTACTATTGAATAAATAGGACTAAAGCTATAAAGCCAAAAATCGCATAATAAAGCCATTTTTTACACATTGAAATAAGCCACAAAATATATAATCTCTCATTCGTAATCAGTAGGTCGACGGTTCAAGTCCGTTTATCAGCTCCAAATAATGCAACCAATTGCGTAGCAATTGGTTGTGTAAAAAAGCCCAGTAGTATGCCGTTTTTTACTACTGGGCTTTTCTTATGCTAAAATAGATTTATATTTTTCGTGCTATTGTCTGAAAAAATAAAATGCAAGCCCAACAATCGCCTACAGTCTAAATATATCTGTCTAAAAGCTGTAAATATAGCAAACAGCCTATTTATAAGCTTAAAATCAGTGCTTAAACATCGCAACAAAATCCAACACTCTTTTTTCATATCTTTCTATCGGATCTGCAAGATAGCTTCTGTATTTCATAGTATTGTATTGCTTATTTGGTTTCCAATACTTTTTCTGTGCTTTCCAATATTTGTACTTGTGCTTTTCTTTACTGTATAGCTTATCTTTGTTAATTGCGTATTCCTTCCAGTAATTATAATCAGGTAATAGATAATCCTTCATTTCAAGCTTATCTACCTGCTCCATAATAGGTATAAGACTAAACATTTGTTGCACTTCGGTTCTTTTTATCAAACTACGAGCTCCATTTATAAAATGAATAATATAGTATAATGGAATATATATATATTGCTTTTTTCTTCTTCTTACTGCACATTTTGGAATTCCAACTGTGTTAGTTGAATGAATTCTATATTTAGTTAAAGCTTTATTTATGTAAAAAAGACCATCCTGTGCACTTGCTATAAGATTGATTTTTGCATCGTGATACAATAAATAGTGGTCAAAATTAAACAATGCTTCTGTTAATTCTTTTCGTATAGCCTGAGTACAGCCTGGAGCTACACATTGCAAAAGCACAATAGTTAAAGGTACCCTATAAAGTAAGCTGTTGTTTTTTTCAGTAGGATAATCCTTATGATTAAACCATGGATTATCTAATTTATCATCGTTAAAAATATAGTTATCATTTTCATCAATCAATTTAAAATTAGTTATCACTGATTTAGCGTCTGGATTCTCATCAAATACCTTAACAATTTCCTCTACCTTGTTATTTTCCCAAACATCATCCTGATCACAAAAGAATATAACATCTCCACTGCATTTTTTTATTGCTTTATTAAAATTTTCTCTTGCACCAATATTTGTTGGATTCTGGTGTAAATGCCAATTAGTAAGATTATGCGACTCAATTATGTTATTTATAATGGAAATCGTATTATCCTTACTGCCATCATCACAAATAATAACCTCATCAACTGGTCTTGTTTGATTTAAAATAGATAACAGCTGTTTTTCGATGAATTTTTCTCCATTATATACAGCCATAGCCACTGAACAAGTCGTTTTAGTATTCATAAAAATTTCCTTCCAATCTACGCTTTAGAGTATTTAATAGCCTAAATATTTCTTTCGTATTTCTACATTATAAATTAAATGCTTTTTGCTGTCAATATTTGCAGTCAATATATGATATGAAGCATTAACTAAGTATATAGCAACATAATTCAAAAAATAATAAACAGCTTATCAAATTACACACATTAAGAATGCAATATTTATATGGAATACCTTATTGTTTTTGATTTTACCCCCGATATTAAGGCGAAAAAATACAAATTTTAATGACATAATGCACGAAATTTATCCAGGGTATTTTTTAAATATCAGTTTACAAATTCAAAAAAGTATGCTATAATTCAAATGTTTATATGAAACTATGCTTTAATGGTTTTGGAGTATAGTTTTATAAATATAATTTTTAGGAGGTTGTTTGCAATGAAGAAATTATTGGTACTTGCTATGTCAGCAATGATTTTAGCTTGTGGTTCAGTATCTGCTTCTGCTCTAGAGAGCCCTAGCGTTGATACTCATCCATCAGAAGGTGAAAACAATAAGCCAAATAACGGTGGATCATCTAATAGTGGTACATCTACTAGTGGTACATCTACTGGTAATCCATCTGCTGGTAAGTCACCTGTTACAGGTGTTTCTGCAACATATGCAGTATATGCAGCTTTGGCAGCTTTAACTTGTGGTGGCGTAGCAGTTATCGCTAAGAAGAAGATCAGCGAGTAATAACCGAGTAAACGGAAACCACGCTAACATTAGCGTGGTTTTTGTTTACTTTTATATAAAAGGTGGTTAATTAACATGGAAAAAGAAAAGCATTCTGTTTGGAAAATAGTTTTCGCAATAGCTATTATTTTAATTATTTGTTTTCTTGGTTATATTTGTTGGTTTTTATATAATGTGTATTCCAGTGGTACTGAATACGAAAAAATAAAACCAACTGAGGCAACCGAAGCAACTTTAGCAACTTTAGCAACTGAATCAGCTACATATGGCGATACTCCTGATGCTCCCCTTGATAATATCGCTCCTGAAGAAGTACACGATACAGTAAACGGTGAAATTAATTATACTGAGCTTTGGGAAATAAACACTGACCTATATGCATGGATAAGAATACCTAATACTATGATTGATTATCCAATTGCACAGTATCAAGGCAATGATGACACATATTATTTAGATCATAATATGTATAAGGAATGGGCATTTGCAGGATGTATTTATACTGAAAAAGCTAACAATAAGGATTTCAGCGATCCTAACACTATACTTTATGGTCATAATATGCTGAATGGTTCTATGTTCAGAGAGCTACACAACTTTAGAGATACGGAATTTTTTAACGAAAATCAGTATATATATGTATATCTACCTGACAGAACCCTAACATACCAGATTTTCTCAGCATACGAATATGATGACAGACATATTTTAAACTCGTTTGATTTTACAGATAAAAAGGTATTTCAGGAATATCTTGATTATGCACAAAATCCAGTTTCTTCTATGATGTATAATAAACGTGATTTAAATGTAACAGCTGATGATAAAATTATTACACTAAGTACCTGTCTTGGCGATATAAAAACATCACGATACTTGGTTCAAGGAGTGTTAATTAATGAAGAACTGCTCTGATAACAACGATCAACAAAAAACTAACCCAAAAGATGATGATAGTCAGGAAATCAATCTTGTTAGTAATATAGTAGATGATGTTACAGATAAATCAACAAAAACACACCGACATCACCATAAACACAGCCATAGTCATAGTCATCACAGCCATAGGCATAGACACAGCCATAGTCATAGTCATCACAGTCATCATCATAGTCATCATAATAGTCATAGCAAAAAAAGTAATCAAGCAAATGATATTACAGACAACTCAGCAGGAACACATAGACATATTAAAAAAAGATACAGTTTTTCTATTGATAAAAAGGATGATAATGTTCCTGTTGCTATTTATCGAAAAAGAAAAGAACCTAAACCAGCTGAACCTGTTAAGACTACAAATAAAAAGAAAAAAAGTCCAGCCTTTAAGGTTCTTATTGGCTTAGGAACTACTGTTATTTCTCTTTTGCTTGTTGTTAGTATTGTTCTGACCGTTTTAGTTATAAATGGTAAAAAAGAACTTATTGACAACAATGAAAAAGTAGAGGTAAAAGCACCTACAACAGCATCTGTTGAAGGTGAATATGTAATTTATGATGGTAAAAAATACAAATACAACAATAAGGTTACTACTATTCTTTTCTCTGGTATAGATAAACATACTAACGAACATAACGAAGAGGTGCATGGTGCTGCTGGACAAGCCGACTCTTTGTTTGCTATGGCACTTAACACAGAAACAGGTAAATACAAAATTATGGCTATATCAAGAGATACTATGATTGATGTTAATATCATTGATGTAAAAGGTAATTTTGAAAAAACACAAAAAATGCAAATATGTCTTGCTCACGCATATGGTGATGGTAAAGAAATAAGTAACGAAAACCTAAAGGCATCTGTTTCAAGATTATTTTTTGGTATTCCGATAAACTCCTATATCTCAATAGATTTAGATGCCCTGTATGTTCTTAACGATGCAGTTGGTGGCGTAAATGTAAATGTTATAGAAGACCTCTCTCATCGTGACCCTGCCCTTGTAGAGGGTGCTAATGTAACACTAACAGCTGGACAGGCTGAAATATATGTACGATATAGAGATGTATCTGGTGATGAAAACCAAAACAACCTGCGTATGGCACGACAGATAAACTTTATTACATCATTTATTAATCAAAGTCTTGCTATGACAAAGGAAGATATACAAACACCACTTAATCTTTTTAATCAGATTAAGCCTTATACAAGAACAGATATAGACCCAAGTAAAATCACTTATTTGGCTAGTGTATTCTTGAATTCGGGTTTTTCAGTAGAAAACAACTACATTAAAATACCTGGTAAAACTGTTGCAGGTGAAAGATATGCTGAATATTATACCGACACAGAGGAATTTTATAAAATAATTCTTGATACCTATTACACTAGAGTTGAATAACAAGAACAAAACAAAAAATGTGCTGTTTCCTAAATTTCTGGAAACAGCACATTTTTATTAATTTTTCTTCTTCTGAATACTTGCCGATACTTTTAGCATAAGCTTTTCTGGAGTAAATCTTAAAAGAAAGGTTCCTATTTTCATTTTTATGCCTGGTACTATACTCAGCTTTCCTTTTTCAGCCTGCTGTATTGCATATTTAGCTACATACATACTACTAAACCCAGGTATAGCAAATTTAACATTAGCCACATTATTAAACTCGGTATCAACAGGCCCCGGACATAGTGCACATATTTTTACCCTGGAGTCCTTTTCCTTTAGCTCCTGATAGATTGCCTGTGTGAGTCTTCTTACATAATTCTTTGTTGCATAATATGTGCTCATATATGGTCCTGCCATATATGCAGCAGAGGACGCAACGTTTAGTATAATACCACTGTTACGCTCTGTAAAATCCTTTAAAAACAGCTTTGTAAGTATATGCACAGCAGTTATATTTGTTTTTATCATTTCAAGCTCCATGTCAAGATTGGTGGATAGAAAATCTCCACACAATCCAAAGCCAGCATTATTGATAAGAAAATCTATTTCGTTTGGATTTACCGAATTATATAAATTGAGGCAATTCTCTTCACTCGATAAATCTGCCTGTATAACCTGAACATTAACATTTGTAATACTGCTTTTTATCTCATTTAATCTATCTATTCTGCGAGCTACTAGGATAAGGTCATAGCCCTTTTCTGCAAGCACAGTCGCCATATCCTTTCCGATACCAGAGCTTGCTCCTGTTATTAATGCCTTCATTTTGTTCACCTCTCTCCTGTTCTGAATTTCTCAGCTTCCAATTCAAGTAGCTTAAATGCTACGCTATCCTCATAATTATATCCTATTACCTCTGTTGCAATCTGCTTTAATTTGTCATTTGCATTTTTTACAGCATATGCCTTATCTGCAACGCTAAACATCGGAATATCATTAAGAGAGTCACCAAATACAATTAGTTCATCACACCCCAGCAAAGCTTTAAGCCTTTTTGAGGCATTTGATTTGCTGGCTGATACTGGCATTATTTCACACCAATATTCCTGACGATATATCTCCTGCTGAAAAATAGCATTAAACGCACTATCACCTTTTATAATTTCATACAGAGGATTTAAATCCTCGTAGCCTTCTATAAAGGTCATATAGAAAATATCCCCACAAAAGGATTTTTCAAGACTATCAACAGGTGTGAGACGTTTATCATTAGCTCTGCTGGAAAGATAATATTTAAAGCCATCACTTAGCACACCGTTGTTATTCCAAAGAATTTTTTCCTCTCCGTTTATAAATGTATATACCAGAGGTGTTAAGCCACAGCTTTGAGCTAATGCTTTCAGCTTAAAAATTTCAGCTTTGGTAAATAAAGTTTTATGAAGAAATTTATTCTGTGCTATATCGTATATAAAACCACCGTTGTAGATTATAACAGGTAATTCAATGTTAAGTCCCTTTGTTACAATAGATGATGAATTATACGACCTTGCTGTTGCATATGAGAACAAGCCTCCATTTTTTATAAAGGTATTAATTATATCCAGACTTTTATTCGACAAACCACTGTCTTTATTTAATAATGTTCCATCTAAATCCGTCAAATACAACGATTTCATATAACACACCTTTTCTTTATAAGCAAATTCTGTAACAACTATTTTATTTTAGAATAATTTATATAAACCCTCTGCAATAAGAGCAGAGGGTTTATATTAAAACTATTTATTGAAAAAATTCACTATACCTATCACAAAGAAAATTACAGTAATCACTGGTAATACATAGGTTATGTATCCTCGCATCCAATTTTTAACCTTCAGACCTTTTCCTTGATTAGCTTCAGCTACAAAGTTATCCCAGCCCCAGCCTTTTTTGTTTACGCAGAACAATAGGAATGTTAATGAACCAAGAGGTAGCAGTAGATTACTTACAATAAAATCCTCTAAGTCCATAATATTTGAACCTTCTCCAAATGGCATTACATTTTTCAAAACATTAAAACCTAGTAAGCAAGGTAATGAAAGCACGAAAAGTAAAACACCGTTTATTAAGCAAGCCTTCTTTTTACTGCATTTAAACAGGTCAGTATAGCAAGCAATAATATTTTCAAATACAGCAAGTACAGTTGAGAATGCTGCAAATGTCATAAACAAGAAGAAGAAGCTACCCCATATTCTACCGAATTGCATATTATTAAAAATATTAGGTAGTGTTACAAAAATAAGGCTTGGACCACTATCTGGCTGTACATTGTACGCAAAGCAAGCTGGAAATATTATTAAGCCTGATGTTACAGCAACAAATGTATCAAGCAAAGCAACATTTACTGACTCACCAAGCAATGAACGCTCTTTATCAATATAGCTACCAAATATAGCCATTGAACCTATACCAAGGCTAAGAGTAAAGAATGCCTGATTCATTGCAGCAACGATAACATTAAATACGCCAATTTCTTTGATTTTATTCACATTTGGTTTAAGGTAAAAGGACAAGCCCTCTGCCCCACCTGGTAGAAAAACACTGTTAATTGCTAACACTACCATAATCGCTAACAATGCCAGCATCATATATTTTGTTACTCTTTCAAGACCCTTTTGCAAACTAAAGGAGCAAATAAAGAATCCTGCTACAACTATTATACCCATATAGAATATCATACTTGCAGGGTTATTAAGCAGATTTGTAAACTCTGCACCTACCTGCTCTGGAGATAAGCCTTGATATTCACCCCTAAGCATAGAAACAAAATAGCTAATCATCCAACCAGCAACTGTTGTGTAAAACATCATAAGCAAGTAATTACCTGCCATTGCAGCATATCCGTGGTATTTCCACTTGCTACCCTTTGGTGCAAGCTCATCATAAATTTTTACAGGACTTTTCTGGCTTGCTCGTCCCAATGAAAATTCCATTGTCATTACAGGAACACCCATAATTATAAGAAAAAAAAGATAAAACAGCACAAAAAAGCCTCCACCATTTTCTCCTGCTATATACGGGAATTTCCAAACATTACCTACACCAATAGCACAGCCAGCACTAAGCAGTATAAATCCAAGACGACTTCCTAGTCGTTCTCTTTTCATAAATTACACACCTTTCAATTTAATTTTTAACCAATTAATAGAAATAATAAACCAATTTATTCATAATCAGTTTATAAATTATATCAAATATATAAAATAATTACAATATATTTTATTGAAAAATAATTTTAGATAGCATATTGGCTTGGGAGTGTTTTCGTTTTCATATTATACAAAAATCAACATATATATACTGTGTGAGGACTTTTGGAGGTGTAGTGATGAAAAATATTAACCACAACAGAATAATTAATGTTTTTGCAACAACATTAGCCGGAGCAATTTCTGTGTTTGCTACCTTCTGCACTATTTCAAGACTTAACGAAATTAATAGTGAGTTATCTATACAAATGCTTGCGTCCTCGCTTTCTATGCCTCAAAGTGTTGTTGCAAATACTGTAAATGAAACAGAGATTAAATATGAAGCTGTTGTTGCTACTCAAGCACCAACAACACCTGTAAATACAGCAACAGAAAAAACAACAGAAAAAAGCAAAGAAATCACAGATGACGAATCAAAATACACAGGCACAAAATATCCTGTTATTGAACAGCAATTTGGTTCTTCTGGTGAAGGCTATGATAACTTTTCTGTAAAAAACAGTACCGATTACAATATAGATTACGAACAGCTACTTTCAAATGATTTAGGCTTTGATATAACAAATACTGATAAGCCACAGGTGCTTATTGTTCATACACATACAACAGAATCATTTCTTATTAATGATAATGGCTATTATTACACAGATTATCCGTTTAGAAATGAAGACTCCTCCAGAAATATGGTTGCAGTAGGCAACGAGATTGTAAAGTCGCTTAAAAATAATGGTATAACTGCCATACAGGCTACTGAAATTCACGACAGAACATATACAGGCTCATACAGCAGAAGTGAAGAAACAATTTATAAATATATTGAAAAATACCCTGACATAAGGGTTATTCTTGATATACATCGTGACGCAGTTGGATATAATGATGAAAGAGGAAAATATAAGCCTACCTTTACCTATAATGGCAAAAAGGCTGCTCAGATAATGATAATGAGTGGCTACGACCCATACAACAGCTATGGCTTAGGTCATTGGCAAGAAAACCTTACTTTTGCACTTAAGCTACAGCAAAAAGCAGAACAGCTATACCCTGGAATGACACGACCACTATATTTTGGAGATTTTGCCTACAATATGTTTATAAATAACGGTTCTCTGTTAATAGAAGTCGGCACAGAAACTAACACCCTTTCAGAAGCTAAATATACTGGCGAGCTTCTTGGTAATGTGGTAGCACAGGTTTTAAATGATAATAAAAGAAATAATTAATTTAGGCTCTATAATAAATGTTGGGTTGTATAGCACAAAATCCCCTTGAAGTAAGCTTGAAATCTTTTTATAATTTCAATTATCTACTTCAAAGGGATTTTCAATATCAAATAATATTCACATTATTAGTTTAAGCTTTAACCAATTATTAACACACAAGACTTTAATTAATTTCGTCTGATAAGCTCCTCGATTACCTTTTTTAGCTCTTCCTTTTTGTTGTTATCAAGTATTCTATACGCTATCACTACATCTTTTTCATCTTTAGTAAGACTATATATTTTGTCATCTATACTTTCTGTGTACTGGTTTGTTGTGCTAGCCTTTGCAACACTATCAGCAACCTTTGAATTCAGTTCAAGCTCCTGATTTATACACTCTAAAAATACAGCACATGGTACATTGTAAATCTTAGAAAGCTTTAACAGCATACTAGCACTAGGAGTTGTTTTTCCAGTTTCGTAGTAGGTATAGGTGGATCTGTCTATATTAAGTATATTCGCAACCTGCTGTTGTGAAAGCTCGCAATTATCTCTATAGTACTTAAGCTTTAAGCCCAATTCTTTCATATTAACACTCCATTAAGATAGTCTATATCCTAATTATAATTATAGATTGTAATGTTGCTCAAATTTGTGAAAAACTGTCGCTATTGTTTTTGTTTTTTTTTATATATAATCACAGTAGGTATTTCATACAATAGAAATTTTTCTAAAAATGATAACTAAATAAAAAACAAGAAATTCTCTATTATATTGACATAATCAGCATTTATATGATAAACTTTATAATAGCTATAATATGGCAAATAATGAAATATTTTTCAGATGTTCAAATAGGAGAATTCATATGAACAGCAATATTAACTCACCTTTAGAGATTGTAAATAATACTATAAACTCAGGCGTTTCAAAGGCAAATTTACCTTTGATTAAAATGATTCTGCTAGGAATAATGGCAGGTGCCTTTATTGCACTTGGAGGTGTAGCCAGCAATGTAGCTGTGCACGATATTCAAAATGTTGGTTTAGCAAGAACCTTAGCTGGTGCAATATTCCCTGTTGGTCTTATGCTGGTTGTTTTTACAGGAAGTGAGCTTTTCACAGGCAACTGCTTAATGCTTACAGCCTTGCTTGATAAAAAGATTAAGGCTTTACAGCTGATACGCAACCTTGTTGTTGTATACTTTTCAAATCTTGTGGGTGCGTTAATAATAGATTTTCTTGTTTTTTACTCAGGACAATTCAATTACACGAATGGTGGACTTGGAGCCTACACTATAAAAGTAGCTCTTGCGAAAACAGCTATAAACCCTGTTACAGCAATAGTAAGTGGTATTTTATGTAATATACTTGTATGTCTGGCCATTATAATGGCTGGTGCTGCTAAAGACGTAACAGGAAAAATACTTGCTATCTTCTTCCCTATATGGGCATTTGTAATATGTGGCTTTGAGCACTGTGTAGCAAATATGTTTTATATCCCTGCTGGCATACTAGCTGCTACTAATCCTGATTATGTAGAAACAGCAGGTACACTTTACAATATAACACCCGAGCAATGTGCAAGCCTGACGCAATTTAATGGTATAGAATCCTTTTTATTTGTAACCATAGGAAATATCATTGGTGGTATGATTTGTGTAGGACTTATATGCTATATGGCACACAAAAAGGATTGGAAATAATACATAAAATTTCTTAGAAATATTTTAACCGACCTACTAAAAATCAGCTTTAGTAGGTCGGTTTTTTATAAATATAGTATTTTAGTTTGATAGTATATTAAATCATAGCTTTTTCTTAGAAAATAAAGATTACGTTACTTGTTAAGAAAATATATCTTATTAGCAAAAAAATCAAGCTCTTTTTGAATATTAGCATTAGTTTGAGTATAAGTTTCGAAGCTAACATACTTAATATTTTTATATTCTAAAACACGTTCACACATATAGCACGGAGTTTTTTTAGAAATAATAATAAGGTCTTTATTTTGGGATTCTAATTCCTTATACTTATGCACTAATCTTCTTTCTGCACATGAAAACATACGATTATAGCTATTAGGTACTTGCTTATTTATTCGTCTTATTATTTTCTCAGTCTTATCTTGGCTTAACTCTTTTTTGTCTATCTCATCTCCCCACATATATAAACTGTTTGGGTATTCATCCCATTCAATAAATTTATACTTTTCTGGATTTTTACCTATTTGAGATAATTTGCTATCAAATATACTCATACATAATTTATACAGAGCTTTGTTATTTCCACTTATAGCTACATATTTATTATCAGCTGTACCGTCTGTTAATATCGCAAAGCACCTTTGTCCAAAATCACTTTTACCCTTTTTATCTGTAGCTTTAAACTTCTGTTTCTTTGTTTTATGACTATTTGTATAAATAAACTCTTCCTTTAGTCTTTTATCTCTCCATAAAATTGATTTTATTCTTTTATACTCAGCTTCATATTTAAGATAGAATGAGTTTTTATATTCAGCTTTATATTCAAAATAAGATGATTTAGCTACTGTGCAGCACATTATCATTTCAGCATTTACTTCTTGAACCTTCTCTTCTTGGATTGCAAAAAAATCATTAAACAAATCATTCAGATTATTTTCGTTCAGCTCAAATTCTTCCCAATATGTCTTCGGTTGAGATTTTTTATCACTTTTAAAATATGATAGCTCACTAATATATAAAAAAATCCAAAGTAAATGTCCATATGTTCCAGGCTTATTATCTCTATAAAATGACAATAAATCTACCATAATACGCATACGTTTATCATTCTTATCTGAATTTAGATACAGTTCAGTATTTCGCCATAGTTCAAGATTTTGCCATAGTCCAATACTTTCCCATATTTCATTAGATTTATAATAATCATCAACAAAAAGCTCCACAAAATTATTAAAGATAAATTCTATCCTTTTTCTTATAGGATATTCATATTTATCATCTATTTTTTTATTATTTCGTTTTATTGCACTTATCCATATATCCTCAATTTTTGTATCAACTATATTATCTGATTCATACTTTGCGTTCATTTTATAACGCATTATCTCATATCTGAAAAAATTCCTTATTCTTATTAAATTTTTTTCGTAAAATTCTAATGTCAAAAGGTCTTTTGAGAATTCATTCAGTTTTGATTTGAAACCGTCACAGCTATTGTCATTTGCTCCTTCAAACATATGCTCCTCTACTGTAATTAAAGAGCTTGTTTCTCCATGTAGATCGGTTATTCCGTCAATAGCATTTTCATCCTTTTCAAACTTCGATTTTTTTCTGAAACATAATTTTCAAATATATGCTCTACTGCAATTAAATAGCTTGCTTCTCCATGTATATCGGATATTACATCAATGGTTTCTTTAAATTTTTTTAAATATAATTCTTTTAAATCAGGATTTTCTGATAGAAACTTTTCATAAAAAGCATTTTTATCCTTTTTCAAATTCGATTTTTTAAAAACATCATTTTCAAGCTTAAATTTTTTAAAAACATCATTTTCAAATATAAGCTCTTGTATCAAAGCTTTTTCTACACTATTAATATTCGAATAATCAAGGCTGTCTTTATTGTTGTTATTATCTTTCATAAGCCACTATCTCCTATTCTATTAACTGCTAGTATTATTAAACTAATTTATTAGCTAAAAAGCTACTTTAACCCTAATAAAATTATATATCTTTAAAGAATAGTATAATACAAAATTATTAAATCTTCAACATTTTTATATAGAAAATATTGAATAATCACTTTAAGCGACAAGCGTTAAGAACTAAATAAGAAAAAGTCTTTTGAATAACAAGTGACTATAAACAACACTGTTATCCAAAAGACTTTTATTTTTTATAATTATCTATAAATTATATTTTCTCTCTTTGCACCGTTTGAAACAATAGTAATAGGAATACCGATATGCTTCTCGGCAAACTCTATGTACTTTTTGCAATTTTCAGGTAGGTCTTCGTAGTTTGTGATATGAGAAATATCGCACTTCCAGCCTGGTAGAGTTTCATAGATTGGCTTTGCTCTCTTTAGCTTTGTAGTTGATGGGAAGTAGTCTATTCTCTCGCCGTCAAGCTCATATGCAACACAAACAGGAATTTCATCAAGATAGCCAAGTACATCAAGAACTGTAAAGGCTACCTGTGTAGCACCCTGAACTCTGCAACCATAGCGTGTAGCAACAAGGTCTAGCCAGCCCATTCTTCTTGGTCTGCCTGTTGTAGCACCATATTCGCCACCGTCGCCACCTCTTCTTCTTAGCTCGTCTGCCTCTTCACCAAAGATTTCAGAAACGAATTCACCAGCACCTACTGCACTAGAATAAGCCTTTACTACTGTTACGATTTCTTTAATCTCGTATGGTGGAAGACCAGCACCTACTGCACCATAGCCTGCAATTGTGTTTGAAGAAGTAACCATAGGATAGATACCAAAATCTGTATCCTTTAATGCACCAAGCTGACCCTCAAGAAGAATATTCTTGCCAGCCTTAACAGCGTCATATAAGAATGAAAATGTATCTGCTACATATGGAGCAAGCATTTCTTTGTACTCCATAAGCTTATCAAAAATCTCCTGCTCAGAGATAGGCTCTTTATTGTAAAGATTTTTTAGTGTAGCGTTCTTTACTTCAAGAACTCTCTTGATTTTATCCTTTAGTGTATCAACATCATCATAAAGCTCGTTTACCTGAAAGCCTATTTTTGAATATTTGTCAGCATAGAATGGTGCTATACCACTCTTTGTTGAACCAAATGAATTTTTACCAAGGCGTTCTTCCTCATAGCAGTCAAATGCAATGTGGTATGGCATTACGATTTGTGTTCTATCAGAAATAAGAATATTTGGCTTTGGAACATTACGCTCTTCAAGCTCTTTCATTTCTTTAACAAAATTTTCAACGCTAAGTGCAACACCGTTGCCGATAACATTTGTTATATGGCTGTGGAATACACCTGAAGGAAGCTGGTGAAGTGCAAATTTTCCGTAGTTGTTTACAATAGTATGTCCTGCATTGCTGCCACCCTGAAAACGAATAACAATATCAGACTCTGATGCTAATACATCAGTTATCTTACCCTTGCCTTCGTCACCCCAGTTAGCTCCTACAATAGCCTTTACCATTTTTTATGTCACTCCTAATTTTATTTTTTAAGGGGATAGATTATACATTAATTTCTGCTTGCTCTGTAGCAAGGTCGCTGTATGGTGCCAAAGCTGGCTCTACAACCTCTTTTAGGAACTCCTCTGTTTGCTGTGGTGCTCTACCTACATACTTCTCTGGTGAGATAATTGAAACTAGCTCTTCAAGTGTAACACCAAATGCCTCATCGTTAGCAATTCTTTCAAGAAGGTCGTTTTCGCCACCCTCTTCTTTGATTACTCTTGAAGCAGCCATTGAGTGAACACGAATTCTCTCGTGTAGAACCTGTCTGTCTGCACCACGCTTTACAGCGTCCATCATTATATTTTCAGTAGCCATAAATGGCAACTCTTTTCTTAGTCTTTGCTCTATAACCTTCTCGTATACAACTAAGCCGTCTGCAACATTTGCATAAAGGTTAAGGATAGCGTCTACACCTAAGAATGCCTCTGCTACGCTGATACGCTTGTTTGCACTGTCATCAAGTGTTCTCTCAAACCACTGTGTTGCAGCTGTAATAGCTGGGTTAAGAACATCACACATAACATATCTTGATAGTGATGTAATTCTCTCTGAACGCATTGGGTTACGCTTGTAAGCCATTGCAGATGAACCAATCTGATTTTTCTCGAATGGCTCCTCAACCTCTTTTAGGTGCTGAAGAAGTCTGATGTCGTTAGAGAACTTTGAAGCTGACTGAGCAATGCCACTTAGTACTGACAAGAACTGAGAATCTAGCTTACGAGAATATGTTTGACCTGAAACAGCAAAGCAACCGTTATAGCCCATTTTCTCTGCAATCTTCTGATCTAGCAAGCGACACTTTTCGTGGTCTCCCTCAAAAAGCTCCAAGAAGCTAGCCTGTGTACCTGTTGTACCCTTTGAGCCTAGTAGCTTAGCCTTTGAAAGCTGATACTCAACATCCTCTAAATCCATCAGAAGCTCTTGAATCCAAAGTGTTGCACGCTTACCTACTGTTGTAGGCTGTGCAGGCTGAAAGTGTGTAAAGCCTAGTGTTGGCAGGCTCTTGTACTTGTCTGCAAACTCAGAAAGATTTCTGATAACTGTAACAAGCTTATTTCTGATAAGCTTTAAAGCCTCTGTCATTATAATAATATCTGTATTATCTCCAACATAGCATGATGTAGCACCTAGATGGATAATACCCTTAGCCTTTGGGCACTGAACACCATAAGCATAAACGTGTGACATTACATCGTGACGAACAAGCTTTTCTCTTTCTTCTGCAACCTCATAGTTAATGTTATCAGCATTAGCCTTAAGCTCGTCAATCTGCTCCTGTGTAATAGGTAAGCCAAGCTCCATTTCTGTTTCTGCCAATGCAATCCATAGCTTACGCCATGTACGGAATTTCATATCAGGTGAGAAGATATATTTCATCTCTTTATCGCAATATCTTGATGATAAAGGTGACTCGTAGGTATCTTTCATTATTACAACTCCTAGAAATTATTTAAGAATTTATATTATGCTAAGCCAATACGACGCATCATTTCAGCATAAGCCTCTTCAACACCACCCATATCTCTACGGAAACGGTCTTTGTCTAGCTTTTCCTGTGTATCAGCGTCCCAGAAACGACAAGTATCAGGAGAAATTTCGTCTGCAAGAATAATATCTCCCTTAAATCTACCGAACTCTAGCTTGAAGTCGATAAGATCAATTTTTGCACCAGCAAAGAACTCGCATAGAATTTCGTTAATCTTTAGAGCCATTGCACTGATTTTCTCAACCTCTTCTTTAGTTGCTAGCTCAGCTGCAAGAATGTGGTAATCGTTAACGATTGGGTCACCAAGGTCATCATTCTTGTAGCAGAACTCAAGAACAGTTGTTTTCATTGGAGTACCCTCTGGAAGACCTAGTCTCTTTGATAGACTACCTGCTGCCTTATTTCTTACAATTACTTCTAAAGGTACAATTTCTACCTTCTTTACAACAGCGTCACGGTCATTTAATTCCTCTACAAAATGTGTTGGAATACCCTTTTCCTCTAGCATCTGGCATAGGTAATTAGACATTTTGTTATTTACTACACCCTTACCAACGATTGTACCCTTCTTTAAGCCGTTGAAAGCTGTAGCGTCATCCTTATATGATACAATACAATAATCAGGGTTATCAGTAGCGAATACCTTTTTTGCTTTACCCTCGTATAGTTGTTCAGTTCTTTCCATTTTTCTAATCCTCCTTGACAGCTGTCAAAAATTATACTAATCTCTGCTTAAACTATTGGACGCATTGACTAAACTCTATACAAATTATATCGTCAAAATATCTTCGTTTAAAAGAGATTATTATTCATACAAATACAGATTATATTATAACCTAATCGTTTATTCTTGGCAATAGAAAAAAGAAATTTTTAACCATTTTGTTGAATAAAAAGGATATTACCAAGCAAACATAGCATTTAATTGTAATCTGTATTGAAAATAAAGCGTTAGCATAGTATAATAAAATTTAATTTAATTTATTTTATTTGAGGAGGACAAAATGACTTTTTTAAAAAAGAATGCACCAGGAGTTATTCTGTGTGCAATAATTGCAGGAGTCTCTACATTTTTAGGTGGTCTGAAAATAGGTAATTTTTCCTTTGAGGTTATAGGAGCACCTGTTTTTTCGATAATTTTCGGTATGATTATCACTGCAATATATCCAAAGCTTGCAGTGAACGAAAAGGTTAAATATGGTATTACCTTTACATCAAAAAAGATATTACAATGGGCTGTAATTATATTAGGGTTTACTCTTAACATTAAAACTGTGTTGTCTGTTGGTGGCAAAAGCTTGCCTATTATAATATCAACAATAGCTACATCACTCATTGTTGCAACTGTAATGTGCAAGCTATTAAAGGTGGATAAAAAGGTTTCAGTGCTGGTTGGTGTTGGTTCATCAATATGTGGTGGCTCTGCTATTGCAGCTACTGCACCTGTAATAGATGCAGATGATGAGGAAATTGCACAGTCTATTTCTGTAATATTTCTGTTTAATGTAATAGCAGCACTTATATTCCCTACTCTTGGAAATATAATGGGATTAACTGATTACGGCTTTTCATTATTTGCTGGTACAGCTATAAACGATACATCTTCTGTAACAGCAGCAGCCTCTGCATGGGATAGTATGAAGGCTACAAATGGTATTGTGCTTGCACAAGCCACTACAGTAAAGCTTACACGTACACTTGCTATTATTCCTATAACACTTGTGCTTGCCTTTGTAAGAACATTACAGGCTAAAAAACAGGGTGAAAAAGGTACAGCTGTTTCTATGAAAAAAATCTTCCCTTGGTTTATTGTTTACTTTGTAGGTGCTTCGCTTATAACAACAGCTATTGCACTTTTACCTGAAAGTAATTTTACATATATTTATAATGTCTACTTTGTAAAAACGGCAAAATGGCTTGCTAAATTCTTTATTGCTATGGCTATGTGTGGAATTGGTCTTAATACAAATATTGTAAAGCTTATTAAAAAGGGTGGTAAACCTATTACAATGGGCTTTTGCTGTTGGA
Organism: Acutalibacteraceae bacterium; assembly: GCA_036309525.1. Lineage (GTDB taxonomy): Bacteria > Bacillota > Clostridia > Oscillospirales > Acutalibacteraceae > CAG-964. The sequence goes on from JAXJTP010000010.1 coordinate 18,886, forward strand.
CTATGATAGCCACTGTAAGTCTTGCAATGCAACATATACTTGGCTATTGGTAAATTAAATATAGATATTAAACCTCTGCATTACAGCTTGTTAACGCAGAGGTTTTTCAACAGTATATTACACCAAATATTGTGAAAGTAGTAATAAATAAGCTATATTTATTGTTGTAAATAACTAAAATTTTCCTCTAAAATATATTAATTTTAGCATATTGACATTAGTAAAATTTTAATATAACTATTGTACATTTTTTCTAGTTATTATTTGTTAATTCTATTAATATACAAAATTAACAATAATTGTTATAATGATTATGGTGTAATTGTATGCCATAGGGGTGTACAATTTATAACACTTATTCATGAAAGAGAGGTTTTATAAGATGAATGAGAAATCACGTTTCGGCAAGAAGCTACTTTCTATTGCTCTTACAGCTGCTATGGCTTCTACTATTACAGCTGTTTCAGCAACAACAAATGTTTCTGCCGTAACAAACAACAAAGTAGAAAGTGCTGCTACTAAAACTGCTGTTAAAAACAGTGCTGGTGCTCCAACTTTCTCATGGGATAATGCAACAGTGTATTTCCTACTTACCGACCGTTTCTACAATGGTAACACAAGCAATGACAACTCATACGGAAGAGGCTTATCAAAGAGTGGTACAAAGGTAAACTACGATAACTACGCTGCTTTCCAGGGTGGTGACTTTGCTGGTATTACAAAGAAAATTAAAGAAGGCTACTTTACTGACCTTGGTGTTAATGCTATCTGGTTGTCAGCTCCTTACGAGCAGATTCACGGCTATTGCGTAGGCTGTGACGGCAACAGCTTTGCTCACTATTCATACCATGGTTACTATGTTCTTGACTATACTGAGACAGATAAAAACTTTGGTACAAAAGAAGAATTCAAAGAAATGGTTGATACAGCTCATGAGCATGGTATTCGTATTGTTCTTGATATAGTTATGAACCACTCAGGTTATAACACACTAAAGGATATGGCTGAGTACAACTTTGGTGAGATTAAGAGTGGTTGGGAGGATTACTACTACGCTCACAGCAACATCAACAACTCAAGCTACCACAGCTACATCAATTATGACGCAAGTGCTTCTGTATGGGGCAACTGGTGGGGTTCTGATTGGCTAAGATGTGGACTACCTGGCTATACACAGGGTAGTGGTGACATAGAGGGCTCTCTTGCTGGTCTACCTGACTTTAAGACAGGCTCAAAGAGCAATGTATCTATTCCAAACATCCTAAAAACAAAGTGGACTAAAGAAGGTACATACAACGCAAAGGTTGCTAAATATGGTAACTCTAACACAGTAACAGGCTATATTTCAGATTGGCTAGCTGAGTGGGTACGTGAGTACGGTGTAGACGGTTTCCGTTGTGATACAGCTAAGCACGTTGAAATAGAGGCTTGGAAGACTCTAAAGGACAAGTGTGTTAAGGCTCTAAAGGATTGGAAGGCTGCAAACCCTGACAAGGCTCTTGATGATGAGGAGTTCTGGATGACAGGTGAGTGCTTCGGTCATAAGGCTGAAAAGAGCTACTACTATACAAGTGGTGGTTTTGACTCAATGATTAACTTTGAGTTTGCTCCTGCTGTAAACAGCAGTAACATTCCATCAGCAGGTGCAGTTGATGGCGTTTACTCAAGATATGCTAACTCAATCAACAACGACCCTGACTTTAACGTACTAAGCTACATTGCTTCTCACGATACAACACTTGCTAAGGGTGACAGAAAGTACGCAGGTTCTTTCCTACTTATGATCCCTGGTGGTGTTCAGATTTACTATGGTGACGAAACAAACAGACCTCTTGTAAACAGCAGCTTTGCTAACGTTGACCCAGGTGCTGGTCACCAGTTCAGAAGCTTTATGAACTGGAGCAACACAGACGCAGGCGTTCTTGCTCACTGGCAGAAGGTTGGTTCATTCCGTAACAACCATATTGCAGTAGGTGCTGGTCAGCATCAAACAATTTCTGGCTACAGCTCAAGCTCAGGTTATACATTTGCAAGAACATATGACGATGGTGAGGTTCAGGATTCAGTAGTAGCTACACTATTTGCTCCTGCTAACACAACTATGTCAGTAGATGTTTCTTCTGTATGGTCTGACGGTACAATAGTTACAAACGCTTATGACGGTTCAACAGCAACTGTTTCTGGTGGTAAGGCTTCATTCAACACAGGTGCTAACGGTACAATCCTAATCGAAGGCCCTCAGTCTTCAATTTCAGTTTCTCTAAAGAGCTCAACAGGTTCAAACTCTTTTGAGGGTTCTTGTACACTAACACTAGCTCTAAAGGGTACTGACTCAGCTTCTGTATCAATCGACGGTGGTACACCATTTACATTACAAAATGGTGGCACATTCAAGATTGGTGAAAATACAGTTGAGGGTGGTCAGGTTTCTGTACAGGTAACAGCTTCTAACGCTGAAGATACAGTAACTAAGACCTTCGTTTATAAGAAGAAAGACCCTAACGCTACAATAAGCGTTTACTTTGATAACACAGGCTATAACTGGTCAACAGTTAACGCTTATATCTACGATGAGAGTGGTTCATCAGTAGTTCAAAACGCTGCTTGGCCTGGTCAGGCTATGACACTTAACTCAAGTCTTGGTCTATATGAGATTGAGGTTCCAGAGAAGCTATGGGGTAGCGAAACAAGAGTAATATTTAATGCTGGTGCTTCATCACCTAACAGATACCCTGCTGATATGCAGCCTGGTCTACAGCTTGGCGGAGAGTCACATAAGTTCTCATCAGGTAATACTTGGGAGACTTGGTCACCTGTTGTTATACCACCAACAAATCCACCAACAAACCCACCTGTTGATGATAAATACACAACAGTATTCCTAGGTGATGTATCAGGCGACAATTCAGTTTCTCTAGCTGACGTTCTAAAGATGCAGAAGGCTATTATTGGTAGCGAGACATTCACACAGACACAGCTACTATCATCTGATATAAACGGTGATAAGTCACTATCACTAACTGACGTAATTTCTGTTATGCAGTATCAGGTTGGTAAAACAAACAACTATGGTGTTGCAACATACAAGAAAGTACTAAAGGATACAGTAATTACAATCTAATTATTGAATAATGAAAAGGGCAGGAATTTATCTCCTGCCCTTTTTGTATAATAAAATTTATTCGATATTATTACCCGTTTGAACTCCAGAATAGAACGTATAGCAGAATTTGCTCAGAAAGAGAATGACGAAGTGCTGAGTAAAATCTGACATACACTATATTTCATTGTTTAAATAGTATTTAGTATTAATTGCATTTTTATTTCTACAAGCAAATATATTATTAAGCAGGGCAACTTACCACTTGGATATGTTACCCTGCTTTTCTGGTTTTAAAATCTAAGTTTAATATTTAGAAATTATTATTGACTAAGGAGTATCTGAAAACAGAAAACGCCTGAATATTTTCGCTAATACAAGGCTAGACTAAGTGGAAAACATACAGTACCTTTGAGCTTTCACACAGCCTTAGTATTTCAAGCAAATATTCTTCATTAGAGCTTTATGTTTGTTTTAAAATCGACCTTACATTTCGGACAGATGAGAGTGTGCTTACCTTTTCTGAACGGAACACGAATTACTGCTTTACAGTAAGGGCATTTTATGTATCTGTGAGTTTTTCTGTCTTGGAATTTTCTGATCTGAAGCTTAAACCAAGCTACTACTTTATTAGCAAAAGGCTTGATTTTTACTATAAGAGGTTTTACTCTATCATAGTAATAAAGAAATATTTCGTTCTCACGCTTTCTTTTGTCAATATTTCTGGAAAGAACTCTGAAAATAATAAGTACTATTATTAAATTGGTAATAAGCTGAATCCAAAAGCTTCTTATAAAGACCGTATTAATAATATTACATATCAACCACAAAACACCCAATGCCATATTAAGGCTATCATTACCATATCTACCATACATAAAGCTGATAAGCTTACTGAAAAAGTTGTGCATATAATACCTCGGTTTTATAAACTATTAAAAATATAATCGTCTGTTAAAAGATAAAATATTCAATCCAAACAATCAGATTGCTTGGATTGAATATTTTTATATGTTTTAAAAATTATTTTACATCAAGCACAAGCTCGGTATCGGTTGCTGAAAGGGCTATCATACTTAGAACACCCTCGCCATTTCTGATAATTTCAAATGCGATTTTATCCTCTGCGTTATGGCGAATATAGTTACGAATATCTCTTGCCCCACTCTTTCCTCCTGCTGATTTCTTTGCTATCAAATCAGTTGCCTTTTCATCATATGTAAAGGAAATACCCTTTTCTGATAGTGACTCAACATATTCATCAAGAACAAGTGATGCAATTTTTTTATAGTCTTCAACACCCAGACTTTTAAATACAATGATGTCATCAACTCTTGCAAGAAACTCAGGTCTTAAAAATTCACGCAACGCCTTAAGCACCTTTTCTCTGTTTGCGTCTTCATCAGTTTTGCCAAAGCCAAGTGCAAATTCAGATTTTGAGCTACCTGCATTAGAGGTCATTATAATAACAGTGTTCTCAAAATTTACTACTCTGCCGTGTGCGTCTGTTACCTTGCCCTCGTCAAGCATTTGAAGAAGTATATTAAGAACATCAGGATGTGCCTTTTCTATTTCGTCAAACAGAAGCACTGAATATGGCTTTCTTCTTACCTTTTCTGTAACCTGTCCTGCCTCGTCATAGCCAACATATCCTGGAGGTGAACCGATAATTTTAGACACAGCGTGCTTCTCCATATACTCTGACATATCAAGTCTTATCAGTGTTTCTGGAGTATCAAAAAGCTCCTCTGCTAAAACCTTTACAAGCTCTGTTTTACCAACACCAGTAGGGCCAACAAATATGAATGAAGCTGGTCTTCTGCGTGGGCTTATCTGAACTCTGCTTCTGCGTACAGCCTTTGCAATAGCACTTACTGCTTCGTCCTGTCCTATAATATGCTTCTTAATAGCAAGCTCAAGGTCAGAAAGCTTATTAAGCTCATTTTCCTCTACCCTTTGTGCAGGTATGCCTGTCCAAAGCTCTATTACCTGTGCAAGGTGCTTATCCTCTACTGTAACACCAAGTGCCTCAGGCTCAAGCTTTGCTATTTTCTCTTTTGTTTGTGCCATTTCTGAGCGAAGCTTTGCAACAGCCTCGTAATCTATGCTTTCTTGATTCTCTGTAAGCTCTTCTTCTCTAACCTTAAGGTACCTTAGGTTATCACAAAGCTTATCGTACTGCTCCATAGCCTTACAGCTTAATGCTGCACAGGCACAAGCCTCGTCAAGAAGGTCTATAGCCTTGTCTGGCAGGAATCTATCTGTTATATATCTTTCAGAAAAAACAACTGCTCTGCGTACTACCTGCTCTGGCACTGCTACACGGTGGTGCTTTTCGTAGTAATCCTTTACACCTGTAAGAACCTCAATTGTATCCTTAATAGATGGCTCGTTTACTGTTACAGGCTGGAATCTTCTTTCAAGGGCTGCGTCTTTTTCTATGTACTTTCTGTACTCGTTAAAGGTTGTAGCACCTATAACCTGAATTTCACCACGAGAAAGTGCAGGCTTTAGGATATTTGCAGCATTCATTGTTCCCTCTGAATCACCTGTACCTACAAGATTATGTACTTCGTCGATAAACAGGATTATGTTACCAGCAGCCTTTACCTCGGCTGTTAAGCCCTTGATTCTGCTTTCAAACTGACCTCTGAATTGAGTACCTGCAATAAGTGCTGTAAGGTCAAGTAGCTGTATTTCTTTATCCTTTAAACGCTGTGGAACATCGCCCTGAGCTATTCTTAGTGCTAAGCCCTCTGCAATAGCTGTTTTACCAACACCAGGCTCACCAATTAAGCAAGGGTTATTCTTACTTCTTCTTGATAAAATCTGAATTACTCTTGCTATTTCCTTATCTCTGCCTATTACTCTGTCTAGCTTGCCCTTGCGTGCTCTCTCTGTAAGATTTGTACAGTACGCATCGATATGCTTATGGTTAGATTCTTTTTTCTTTTTACTCTTCTGCTTAGCATTATCACCCTTAGCATTTGCAGAGGCACCACCAAAAATATTGAATGGGAAGGTTGGTGCACCACCGTGTGTGAACTTATCTGGATTGTCACTATCATCATCGTCATCAGACATAAGTTCACTGTCCATTCCCATTAGTGACGAAATATCTGCACTACCAAGTAGCTCCTGAAAATCTGGCATTTCACCATTTTCATTCATACTCATCAGACTATCCATTGACTCCTGCATATTCTGAAGCTGGTCATCTGTAATGCCCATATTCTTCATTAAATCCTTCACTGGCTTAATGCCAAGCTCATTTGCACAGCTTAAACAATAGCCTTTAGTAGCACTGTTATTAGTTGTGTCTGACACAAAAACAATAGCTGGTCTTTTATTACATTTACAACATAGCATATTCTATATCCTCTATTTCTTAAAAATTTATTACTTTATTATTTTCTATTGATAATCTACTCAATTATAATGAATATCAGCATTACAATGCTTTCAGACAATATTTTATTCCTTACTGATTAATACCTTCCTCTATATATGGCTCGGTTACAAAAAATTCCTCTGAAATATTATAGGCAATATCATCATTTGAAAAGATTTTAAAGAAAAAAGATTGTTCTTTAATACTGCTGTCAAATTCAGAATTCTCTGAGCTAACTGGAATAAACAGTGTACACACTGTAACAATGGCAAATGTAAGCCCTACACCAAATAAAAATCCTAGTATCGCACCTGTTGTTCTGTTAGCCTTACCTACAACGGGAATATCGTTGATAAAATTAGACATACGCAAAAGCATTGTTACAATTAAATTAAATATGATAAATAAAACAATCGTTATACATACAGCCAGCAAGCCTATAAAAACAGGCTCTATAACCTGATTAATAATTTGTGTAGAATTTTCTATTATCTGAGCAGTTGTATCTCCTACAACACTGTTAAGAGACTCTATAAGCTCGGTATCACTGACAAAAAACTGTAATGAATCAGGTAATAGCTCTGTTATCGAGTCTCCTATACTGCTACTGCCATTTTCTAGCATATCATTAATTTGCAATGAAATCTTTTCGTTTATAGACTCTTCAAAAAAGGCTATATACACGGGTTGGGCTAAGCCTTTACCAAGCACATAAGCTAATACATAGCTTAAAATACCACCTACTACAGATAATATTGTTTTAACAGCACCTCTAACATAACCAATAATAGCTATAATTATAATAACTGCTAGCATTATTAAATCAAAAGTATTCACATTAAACCTCGCAACAACTGCATTTTGAAATAATATAACATATTATAACCTAAAATACAATTATCAAATTGTTAATAATTTAAAATCTAGGAAATATAAAGAGCTATGTCTTTATATTTCCTAGTTGATATACATAATTTAAGCTATTTTTACCTCTCTTATTTCACTTGTACCTACAACATAGATAGTGTTTGAATTTGCAAAACAAATACTTTTTGCATCAACACCAGCGTCATATTCGTTAAGTGCTGTTTGTGTAGAGGTGTCGAAGGTTGTAATTTTATTATCGCTTAATATAGCCACTATACTTCCATTGTAATCCATAGAAACGGTAGAAAGTCCTGTTTTGGTTATTGTGGTTAAGCCTTCCTGAGAAATATGCCAGATTTCACAGCTTTTTCCATCTGTAAATGGCGACAATGAAAGATACAATCCGTTTTTATCTATAGCTCTGCTTGTAAGATTATATCCGTTATACGTAAATTCGTACTTTTGCTGATAATCAGAGGTGATAATCATAGTAGATTTATCTCCTACTGCAGCTATATTACCATTTTTTAGAAAAGCAACATCATAAATAGTATTACCCTTAAAATCAATTTTAGCCACTGGCTTATCTTTAGTAAAGTCAAGCACATATATTTTTGAAACAATAGTACCATCTGAAGCATCAAAGCCACAAACAACAGCCTTTGTTGCGTCTTCGTTAAGTGAAACATCGGTTGTATAGCACTCTGAAAAATAGTAGGCATATTTTTGAGTATAGCTACTATTAAATACAGTAAGCTTTGCTGTATAGCCTGATTTTTTTGTTAATAAGGCATAGCAACCATTTTCAAGAATTTCTGCTGAAAAAATATCGTCATCTGCCTCTCCTTTATATTGTGTACCTAAGCTTGTTTCTATTTCGTAATTGTTTCCCTCTCTGTCATAGATTATAGCAGAGGCTCCACATGAGGTTATTGCTGATGAGGCAAATTTTATTCTTTTATCTGCAACCAAACCACCGTCGCTGTTTATTACCTGAAACTGTGTTTCGCTGATGTATGCCAAATTATTATTAAGCACGCAGATGTCGCTTTCGTCTACAACCTTACCCTCTATTTTTACTGGAAAGCCCTCACCCTTTACCTTTGATGACGCAACACTGTTTACCAAGGAATTTGGTGCAATATATTCCCACACACCAAAGCCTGCTACTGCAACTACAAGAACAGCTAAAATAGCAACAATAACCTTAACCTTACCTTTAGGTAGCTGTGAATCATCATTCGAGTTTCTTCTGTCTTCCTCTCGCTCATACTCCTCTATTGGCTTATCTTCATAGCTAAGCATTTCTCTCTTGCTTTTTTTCTTCCATTTCACTGCTTACACTTCCTTTTATTTAATATACTATAATTTTGTTTACAGCTTCAAAATACAGTATTAAAATTTCATTAATTATAAATATTTTTCTATAACACTCTGCTCAATTACCTCTTTACCTAATAGCGTAATTGCTTTTTTGGGACAATAATTAATACATCTATAGCACATAGTACACTGGTTATTTTGTTTAACCGTATTATCTACAATCTCAATATTTTTCATCGGACATATTTTCACACATCTTCCACACGCCACACATTTTTGAGCATCTATCTTTAATTTATCTGTATAATACTTTGTTTTATTACCGAAAAGAAGGCGTTGTCCTAAAAAGCCTGATATACGATAAATTATTCCTAAGCCTTCCTGAGGTGGGTTATCCTCTTTAAATTTAAGTACAGCTTTTTTAAGCTTTTTTTCTGCATTTTTTACAAGCTGTTTATTTTTTTCAAGTGGTCGTTTTAATACTCTTTCATCAGCAATGCTGTCTGGCATTTTTATATGTAAACCACCAATTACCTCTGCACCATATAACTGTAATAAACGCCCTAAAACACCTGTACCATCGCCACTGAATAAACCCATAGTAGCAATAATAAATACCTTTTTATTCTGCCATAGCTTGTTATTTTCTTTTATAAAATCTCTTAATATTTTAGGTACTGTACTATATTGAACAGGATAGCTGAAAATTATCTCTTTATGCTCTTTTATGCTTTTTATAGCATTATCATCTTCAATAGAAAATGCTTTGCTATTTAAATCGTATTCTCTCAAAAACACCTCTAAAGCATATTTTGAATTTCCTGTTCCACTAAAATATATTCCTACCATTAATAAACCTCTGATTAAAATTTATCATCAAATGATTTTATCAATATCTGACCTTATTAAGATACAAACCACACGCTGGAGCTGTTGGACCTGCCTTGGCTCTGTTTTTTGCGTTTATTATGTTTTCTATACAGTCAGGCTCAAACTTGCCCTCTGCTATTCTTATAAGTGTACCTACCATAATACGAACCATATTATATAAAAAACCATCTGCCTCTACTGTAAGCAATACCATATCACCCTGTCGCTCTACTGTAAAATCGAGTACATTTCGTGTCATATCCTCCATTTTACGATTATCTATTGTGCAGAAGGATGTAAAATCGTGCTTACCTATATAAGCCTTACAAGCCTTGTTAAGCATTTCAACATCAATAGGATACTTATAATGATAGGCTAAACCATCTAAAAACGGATTACGCACCTGACTATTCCATATTTTATATACATACTGCTTACTTTTACAGCTGTATCTTGCGTGAAAATCAAGTGGCTTTTCTTCTACATCAAGCACTGCAATATCTAAAGGTAGAAATCTATTAAGTGCTGTAAGTAAACGGTGACAAGGTATGCTGTGCTCCATTTTAAGGCTGATGCAATACATATTTGCATGAACACCACTATCCGTTCTTGAACAGCCCTTTATTTCATAGGGAGTTTTCTGAATAACATTTTCAAGTGCATTCTGAAAAACCTCCTGCACAGCTAAAGCATTATTTTGAATTTGCCAGCCATGATACCTACTACCGTTATATGAAATTGTTATTAAAAAATTTCTCATTTCTCTATTGCTCCGAACATTACATTTAATAAAATCACTACTGCCAATATCAGAATTGAAAACAAAATTGCAACTATATCCTTTTTGGTTATGTGAAGCGTTTTCATTCTTGTTCTGCCGTTGCCTCCACGATAGCAACGACACTCCATAGCTACTGCAAGCTCGTAGGCTCTGTTAAAGGCTGACACAAATAAAGGCACTAATATTGGCACCATTGCCTTTACCCTTTTTATTATACCTCCACTTTCCATATCTGCACCTCTTGATTTTTGTGCATTCATAATTTTATCGGTTTCTTCAAGCAATGTTGGAACAAAGCGAAGTGCTATTGTCATCATCATTGCTATTTCGTGAACCTTGATATGAAAAATTGTAAGAGGCTTCATAAGTCGCTCAAGTGCGTCTGTAAGGTCGGTAGGCGATGTAGTATAGGTAAGCACTGAGCTTGTAAGGATAAGTGCAATAATTCTTACTGTTACAAAAATTGCTCTGTTAATACCAGCCAGTGTTATTTTTAAAAAGCCAAATTGCCACAGTGGTTCGCCTGTACCATAAAATATATTAAGCACTGATGTAAAAATAAGGATAAATATAATCGACTTTAAGCCCTTAAAATACATTTTTACAGGTATTTTTGTAAGTAGCATTATTGCAAATACAGTCACTGTCATAAATGCAAGTGAAATAAAATTGCTTGTTAAAAATAATATAACAATAAATGCTACAATCAATAATATTTTTACTCGTGGGTCAAGCCTATGAATAATTGAATTTCCAGGGAAAAACTGACCTAGTGTTATATCCTTTATCAATTACCTGTCCCCCTATTAAGTATTGGCAAAAGCTGTTTTACAGCCTCATCTATTGTAAGAACACCCTTGCTTACATTGTAGCCCTGTTCATACAGGGTGTTCATAATTTGCGTAATTTGTGGGATTTTTAACCCCATTTCGTTTAATTTATCCCCCTGTGCAAATACATTTTCAGGGGTGTTTAAAAACTCCATTTTACCTTTATTCATCACCAGTACTCTGTCAGAAATTCTTGCTATATCCTCCATACTGTGAGAAACAATTAAAATGGTATTTCCTCTATCTTTATGATATTTACTGATTTGTTTAAGTAGCTTTTCTCTACCCATTGGGTCTAAGCCTGCTGTTGGTTCATCTAAAATAAGAACCTCGGGATCCATTGCTATTACACCTGCAATGACAGCTCTGCGTTTTTCGCCACCGGATAAATCAAATGGTGACTTTTGAAGAAGCTCATCTGGCAAGCCTGCAAATGCTGATGCCTGCTTTACACGCTCAGGTATTTCGCTTTGCGATAAATTCATATTTGTAGGGCCAAAGGCAATATCCTTTTCTACTGTATCCTCAAAAAGCTGATACTCAGGATATTGGAAAACTATACCTACCTTAAATCTTACCTCTCTGATTTTCTTAGGCTTTGCCCATATATCCTTACCATCTATAAATATACTGCCACTGCTTGGCTTTATAAGACCATTAAGCATTTGCACCAGAGTTGATTTGCCTGAGCCTGTATGACCTATAACACCAATAACCTCGCCTTTGTTAATAGAAAATGAAACATCTTCTACTGCTGTTTTTTCGAAGGGTGTTCCTACAGCGTATTTATAGGTTAGATTTTTGACCTCTACAATGCTCATTGCTTCAACTCCTTATAAGATTATTTTGTAATTATTTAATTTTGCTATCAATTAATTCTTCAAGCATTTCGACGCACTTTTGTGGCGTTAGTGGTAATGTGCTTATTTTTATTCCGTTTTGCTGTAAAAGATACATAAGCTCTATTGATTGTGGTACGTCTAATGAATGGCTTTTTAGTAGCTCTACATTGCTGAAAACCTGCTGAGGTGTACCCTGTGTGAGCACCCTTCCTTTATCCATTACAATTACTCTGTCAGCCTGTACAGCCTCGTCCATATAGTGAGTAATCAAAACTATTGTTATATTATGCTCTTTATTAAGCTTTTTTATGGTTTGCATTACCTCTTGCCTACCCTTTGGGTCTAGCATTGCTGTTGGTTCGTCTAATACTATGCATTTTGGCTCCATTGCAATTATACCTGCAATAGCTACTCTTTGCTTTTGTCCACCAGACAGCTTATGTGGTGCGTGCTTACGATAGTGGTACATATCAACTGCTTTAAGTGCGTTGTCTACACGCTCTCGTATTTCCTTTGGTGGTATACCTAGATTTTCAGGGCCAAAGGCTACATCCTCTTCTACTATTGTAGCTACAAGCTGATTATCTGGATTTTGTAGCACCAAGCCAACTCTACTGCGTATTTCATATACATCATCCTCTGTTTTTGGTGTAATATCGTCTATTGTAACAGTACCATTATCAGGAGAAAGCAATACATTAAAAAGCTTTGCCATTGTAGATTTGCCACAGCCATTATGACCAAGCAAAGCTACAAACTCTCCTTCTTTAACCGATAATGATATATCATCAAGCACCTTGTTATCCTCGTAAGAAAAGCTTACATTTTCTACCTTTATAAAGTCAGCCACAGTGTCACCCCTTTTTATAAAGAACTGTAAAAACAGCCCATTTTACTTAAATATCTGTAATCGTTTTTCAGTTGCATCCATATATGTTTTATCAATCTCTATTCCTATATATTTACGATTATTTCTTAACGATGCAACTCCTGTACTTCCAACACCATTAAAACAATCTAATACAACATCGTTTTCATTAGATGCTATTTTAACGATTTTTTCAAGAATAGAAACTGGTTTTTGGGTAGGATGTAAATTTTTTCCGTTTTCATCTTTTACTCTCTCCGACCCCATACAAATTCCACTTTCAACAAAATTATGCATATCTCTTTGATTTGTAAAATTCCATGTGTGTCCTTTGTTCCAACAACTAACAATTAATTCACAACTATTCAAAAACGATGATTTTCTGAAATTAGGAACGGGATTTGTTTTGTGCCAGACCATAAATTGAAAAGTATCAAATTCAGGGTCAAAAACTTTATGATATTCACCAATTATGTTATATGAACAGAATATAAATATATTTCCGTTTGGTTTTAAAATTCGTTTAAATTCTTCAATCAAATCTTTAGGTTGCAATTCAACTAAATCCCACTCAGCTAAATCATTATTAATATCACTTCGCCAATCAAATTTTATATTCCCTGTACTATACTTTGCTATATTGTAGGGTGGATCTGTTAGTATTAAATCTATGGAATTATCGGGAAGTGTTTTTAGTGCTGAAAAACAATCATCGTTTATTAACAAATATTTTTCTAAGTTATTTATATCTATCATTTGAAATACATTCCTTTTATAGTTGTCAAAGCATTTCTTATTTTATTTGCAGATTTTTTGTACTGTTCAAATATTATATTGAAACCATTATTATCATTGCAGACAAAATTCCAATAATCTGCTCCTATAAGTAACTCGTCTTCAGAAAAAAATTGCTTAACTCTTTCTTGTTTCCAAACTTTTCCTTCGCCAAACTTGTTATATGCAGTTCCAAAAAATATTCTCACTTTTGCAGTTTCATCATCTTTTAACTGATTCTTCAACAAAAAATATTCTTCTAAAAGAGCTGTTTTTTCAGCTCTTGCCTTTTTGTTATCTAAATCACCCGAAGCTTTTAACTCTATTAAGTAATGCTCATTCTTTTCTTTGCAATAAAAATAATTATCTGTAACATGTGTTCTTTTATAACTTGTTATATCTTTAGGATAAATTGATGAGTAGGTTGAATAGTGCTTCACATCTGGAGTAGCAACTCGGTCTACATAACTATCAAGGATTGATGAAATTCTACTAATTTGGTCTGGCAAAATAAAAGAATTAATATTGTTTTTTACTTCATAAGAGAGTTTTGCTATATTGTTTCCCATTTTCTCTAAAACATTGCCGAATGACGAATCAAATGACCTAACAAAAGCAGAATAAAACATAAATTCTTCGCCAAGTTCTGCAATAAAACAGTTGTTTTTCTTCATGTTGATAACACCATTTACGTCATCAACTTCATCTGTATATCTACTAATTAAACCCTCTGCAAATGAACTAATAGCAGTATCAACTACGATCTCTATTGCTTTTTGTTTTTGCAAATCCATTTTTAGACAACCCCTTACCTAAATATTAATTAGAATTTTTTCTTCAAAAGAATATTATTGTTAAAAATCAAATAGCTAATCAGCTTCTATAAATTTTAATCAGCATTCTTATTCCTAATAACAGGAATAAAAAGGCAAGAGCAAAGGCAATAATATTACCTGCAAGCATTTCGCTATTTACTCCTATAACTATACCCACACCAACTAAAAAGCCATAAACTAAAATAATGAGTATATATTTTATTATTTTAGGCACTCTTCTGCTATTTAAGATGCCATTAAACACAAGCTCGATTAAATCATCCATTTTATTCCTCCTGTGAGAATTTATTGTTTATTACAATTAATTTCTTTATCAAACTAAAGTTAAGCCATAATGATGTATTAGGGTTGTTTGAAAAGGTTTGTTTTTCAAACAACCCTAATTTAGCTTCTATAAATTTTAGCTATCATATAAATTCCTATTAATAAACCCATAGCTACAAGCACAAAACCTAAAACATCACCCATATTGATACCTGCCCATACAACAAAGCCACAAGTCAATATAACAAGTATGTATTTTATTATTTTAGGCACTATTATACTTTCTATTGCAAAATCACACAAAAATTCACAGATAAACTCAATTAAATCGCTCATTTTATTACCCCTATAGGAAATTATTGTTTATTGCAATTAATCTCTCTGCCAGATTGCAGTTGAGCCACAAGGTAGTACCAAGCCTGTGTTTGTTACACGCAAGCCGATTTCGTCGGCACTTACCCTGCCACCAAATTTAGGTACAAGCACTGTGCCAAGCAGGTATTCCATTACTGCTGGTGAAAGACCTGTTGTGTATGAATTAAGAACAAAGAATTTAGGATTTTTTGAAAGAACTGTTGAGCATAGCTCTACAAGTGAGTAAAGCTGTTCCTCCAGCTTCCACACCTCGCCATTAGGACCTCTGCCGTATGAAGGTGGATCCATTATAATGCCGTCGTATTTATTGCCTCTGCGTTGCTCACGCTGTACAAACTTTATGCAATCATCAACAAGCCAGCGTACAGGCTTGCCTGCTAAGTCTGAAACCTGTGCATTTTCCTTTGCCCACTGTACCATACCCTTTGAGGCATCTACATGGCACACTCTTGCACCTGCATTAAGGCAAGCAAGAGTTGCACCTCCTGTATATGCAAAAAGGTTAAGTACATTAAGCTCCTTTTTTGACTCACGGATAAGCTTATCTACAAAATCCCAGTTTGTAGCCTGCTCTGGGAAAACACCTGTGTGCTTGAAGCCCATTGGCTTTATCTGAAAGCATATATCCTTATTCTTTATCTGCCATACATCAGGTATCTTTTTGTATACCTGCCATTTACCACCACCTGTTGAAGAACGATGATAACGAGCGTGTGCCTGCTTCCATAGGTAATGCTCCTTTGGTGTGTTCCAGATAATCTGAGGATCTGGTCTTATTAATATTATATCGCCCCAACGCTCAAGTCTTTCTCCTGCTGAAGCATCTATAAGCTCATAATCTTCCCAATTTGCTACTCGCACTGTGTTTTCCTCCTGAAATTAAACTAATTATTAACCTAACTTAGCCTTTACGATTTCTGCTGTTTCGTTTGCAAGAGCTTCGATTTCTGCATAATCGTCACCCTCTAGCATAACTCTTACAAGTGGCTCTGTGCCTGATTCTCTTACTATAATTCTACCGTGACCCTCAAGCTGTTTTTCAACCTGTGCAACCTTTGCCTGTACATCTTCGTCACTATTTACTTTATTTTTACCCTCTGGTGAAATATGTACATTTACCATTACCTGTGGGTATCTTTTCATAACCTTTGCGATTTCTGAAAGCTTCTGTCCCTTACGCTTCATCAGGCTTAAAAGCTGTGCAGCTGTTGTCTGACCGTCGCCTGTTGTGCAATAATCCAAGAAAATTACATGACCACTCTGCTCGCCACCGATAACATAGTTATTTGCTACCATTGACTCAAGTACATATCTGTCGCCAACCTTTGTTGCTTCAAAGCTGATGTCGTTTTCTTCGCAGAACTTATTAAAGCCCATATTTGTAAGCACTGTACCTACAGCTGTATTATTCTTTAGCAAGCCTCTTTCTTTAAGGTCAAGAGCACACATAGCAATGATAAAGTCACCATCTACAAGCTCACCATTTTCGTCAACAGCCAAGCATCTGTCTGCGTCACCGTCGAATGCGATACCACAATCAAGGTTATTAGCCTTTACATACTCTGCAAGTGCCTCGATGTGTGTTGAGCCACAATTCTTATTTATATTTGTACCATCTGGTGTGCTGTGTGTAATGTGGCACTCTACGCCAAGCTTTTCAAAAATAGCCTTAGCTGTACGAGAAGAGGAACCATTTGAACAATCAAAGGCTACCTTTAAGCCCTGTGGCTTTTCTGGAACAGTAGAAACAACATGGTCAACATACTCATTTACAGCCTCGTTTGCTACTGTTACCTTGCCTAGCTTATCCATTTCTGCAACCTTATATGGCTTTACATTATCAAGAACAATTGCTTCGATTTCTTCCTCAAGGCTATCTGGTAATTTAAAGCCTGTGCCACTGAATATTTTAATTCCGTTAAATTCAAATGGGTTGTGTGATGCTGAAATCATAATACCTGCGTCTGCATTATACTTCTTTACAAGCAAAGCAACAGCAGGAGTAGGAACAACACCTAATGTAATAACATCTGCACCCACTGAGCATAGACCTGCAATAATAGCACCCTCAAGCATATCTGAGCTTAGACGAGTATCCTTACCGATTACAAAAACAGGCTTTTTATCGCTACTGTCTGTAAGCACCATTGCAGCTGCTCTACCTATATTCATTGCAAGCTCGCAGTTAAGCTCTGTATTAGCTACACCTCTTGCACCATCTGTTCCAAATAGTCTTCCCATAATAAAACCTCCAAATTTTTATTTATAATTTATAGTATAAAATTCAATCAACATATAAATATCAACAATCATACTTTGATATTGGTATTTATATTCTTTTAAAAGCTTGTTTATTTTAATATATCCATAAATTGGAGCTTATTAGCCCTTTGTTGGTGTAACAACAGGTTTTCCGTCTTTATCCAAAAGAACTGTCATTCCACCTGCATAACCATTTTTACGAAAGATATAATTAACACCCGTTTCTTTATCTACCCATATTTCTGTAGTAGTTATTTTTCCCTGTGAATAAATCTTTTCAAATCTTTCTTTCATTGTTGTTATATTCACCTCATTAAATTATTAATACAACTAAATCAACGACTGCATACCATTATCAGCAGACGGATAGTTATAACCTAAATGTCTGCAAGCTAATTCTGTAACACATCTACCTCGTGGTGTACGATTTAAAAAGCCTATCTGCATAAGATATGGCTCGTATACATCTTCAATAGTTACAGCCTCTTCTCCTATTGTAGCTGCAAGAGTTTCAACTCCTACTGGACCACCCTTGTAGAATTTTATCATAGCCTCGATCATTCTTCTGTCGTTAGAGTCTAAACCAAGCTCGTCTATTTCCATTCGTTCAAGTGCCAGCTGAGAAACCTCGCAGTTAATTACACCATTGCTCATAACCTGTGCAAAGTCACGCACACGCTTTAAAAGTCGGTTGGCTATTCGTGGTGTACCTCTTGAGCGAGAAGCTATTTCTAAAGCACCGTCTTCATCTATTGGCATATTTAAAATGCCTGCACTTCTGGTTACTATTTTACCAAGCTCCTCAGGTGTGTAAAGCTCTAGCCTTAGCACAACACCAAATCTGTCACGAAGTGGTGCAGAAATCTGACCAGCTCGGGTAGTAGCACCAACCAAGGTGAATTTAGGCAATGGCAGATGGTATGAAGCCGCCATTTGTCCCTTACCTGTGATAATATCTATTGTAAAATCCTCCATTGCTGAATAGAGAATTTCTTCAACCTGTCTGTTAAGACGGTGTATTTCATCTATAAACAGAACATCACCGTCATTAAGATTTGTAAGCAAAGCAGCTAAATCGCCAGGCTTTTCTATTGCAGGGCCTGAGGTTATACGCAGACTCACTCCCATTTCGTTTGCTATAATACCAGCAAGTGTGGTTTTACCTAAGCCTGGTGGGCCATAAAGCAATACGTGGTCGAGTGTTTCGTGTCTTTGTACAGCTGCCTGAATATAAACTGCAAGATTTTCTTTTACCTTTTCTTGTCCTATATATTCATCTAAATTTTTTGGTCTTAGGGGATTTTCAGAATCTCCAAATTCGTCGGGTAACTCCTCTGGGTCTACTATTCTGTTTTCAAAATCTATTTCATCAAAATCCATTGTTACCCTCCTTATTTATTTCTTCCCATTTCTTTAAGCACTGCACCAATAAGTGCTTCTACTGGCAGAGTAGAATCCATTTTGTTAAGCATTGGGGTTACTTCATTAGCTGTAAAGCCAAGCACTGCTAATGCCTCTACTGCCTTTGCTATATTACCTGTGTTTATTGATGTTACTGGTGCTGTAGCTGTAAATTCAGCTGACGGCAAAACATTGTCGAATGCCTTAATTTTATCCTTTAAATCAAGCACAATTCTTTCTGCCTTCTTTTTACCTACACCCTGTGCTCTTGAAATAGCTGTAATATCAGATGACGCTACAGCTAATATAAGCTGTTCAACCGAAAGCACAGACAATATCGAAATTGCCATTTTTGCACCAACACCACTTACTGTTATTAACAGCTTAAAGCATTCAAGCTCGTTTTCTGTTGCAAAGCCATATAGCTCCATTGCGTCTTCTCTGACGACAAGATGAGTATATAGCATAGCTTCGTTATTAATTGCAGGTAAAGAGCTTTGTGTGCTGAGCGATGTATAGCATTTATAGCCTACTCCACCACATTCTATTGCTACAAAGCCTTGCCCCATATATATTAACCTACCTCTAAGGCTGTAAAACATTAGTTATATCTCCCTTTTGTAATAATACTTCTCAGATTACTGCCCTTTGCCTGAATATGGCATATTGCAATAGCCAAGGCGTCGGCAGCGTCGTCGGGCTTTGGGATTTTCTCAAGCTGTAAAAGCCTGCGTGTCATTTCCATTACCTGTTGCTTTTTAGCCTTGCCATAGCCTGTAACAACTGTTTTAACCTGTAATGGTGTATATTCAAAAATAGGCACATTATTTTGCTGTGCAGCAAGCAGTATTACACCTCTTGCCTGTGCAACATTTATTGCTGTTTTCTGGTTGTTTTGAAAATAAAGCTTTTCAATCGCCAGTGCGTCGGGTCTGCACTTTTGTATAAGTCTGTTTGTGTTATTATAAATATACTCAAGCCTGCTATTAAAAGGCATATCAGCTTCTGTGGTGATAGCACCATAGCCCATAGGCTTATAGATATTTCTACCATAGCAAACCACACCCCAGCCCACTATTGCATAGCCAGGGTCTATACCTAATACAACCATTTATACCTCCGTTATACAAGTAAAAATCATTATTTACCCATTCTAATTGATTATTATATCATATACGCCAAATTTAAACAAGTAATGAATAGAATTACTGATTAATTATTTTGCATTAATTTTCTATTTTACAAAAACGCAAGCTGTTTATGTAAATGAACAAATTTTCAGATATTAGCTTGCTCCCTTGAACAAACAAAGATAATAACAGGATTTTAAACGCTGTAAAATGAGTTTATCAAAACTTTTGTTCGTAAAAGTATTGAAATACACGAACAAAAGTTTTATAATAAGTTCAAACTAAACATCTGTTCGGAGATAATAGATATGGAACGAATAATATTACACAGTGATTGCAATTCATTTTATGCATCGGTAGAATGTGCCCTTAACCCTACGCTTAAAGGTAAAGCAATAGCAGTAAGTGGCAACCCTGAAAAACGTCATGGAATTATCCTTACAAAAAGTGAGGAGGCTAAAAAATTCGGTGTAAAAACAGGTGAACCTATATGGCAAGCAAAGCAGAAATGCCCACATTTAATAACAGTACCTCCAAATTTTCAAAAATATATAGAATACTCTAAAAGAGCTAAAGAGATATACTACAGCTATACCGATATGGTGGAATCGTTTGGTTTGGACGAAGCATGGCTTGATGTTACAGGAAGCACTAAGCTTTTTGGCAACGGAGTAGAAATAGCTAAAAAAATAAGTAATCGAATCAAAAATGAGCTTGATATAACTGTAAGCATTGGTGTAAGCTATAACAAAATATTTGCAAAGCTCGGCAGTGATTATAAAAAGCCTGACGCAATAACATATATAGGTAAGGAAAACTACAAGGAAATTGTATGGAAATTGCCTGCTGAGGATTTATTATATGTAGGCAAGGCAACAAAAATTAAGCTTAACAAGCTAGGTATTTTTACAATAGGACAAATTGCCAACTGCCCCATCAACATTCTTCGGTCACATCTTGGTAAATGGGGTGAAATTCTGCACACCTTTGCAAACGGAAATGATAAATCTATGGTTTCGTTATATAATCAGCAATCCTCAGTTAAATCTATAAGTAATTCAACTACAACTCCTCGTGATTTGAATAGCATAGAAGATGTGAAAATAGTTATGAGTGTACTTGCAGACAGCGTAGCAAGACGTTTGCGTGAACAGGGGCTTGTGTGTAATGTAGTAGGAATTTCTGTAAGAGATAGCAAGCTTTGCTCATTCACCAGACAAAAGCATTTAATCGCCAGTACGGATATTACAAGTGAAATTTTAAACACGGCTATGGAGCTTATAAGAGAAAGCTATAATTTTAAAACACCTGTAAGGAGTGTTGGAATAACAGCCTGTGACCTTGTAAGCAAAGCAAATGGTATGCAGTTGAGTATTTTTGATGATAATATCAAAAGAATAAAAAACGAAAGGCTTGATAAAGCTACTGATAGCCTAAAAGCTCGCTATGGTGATTATATTGTAATGCCTGCGTTAATGCTTAAGGATACTGCAATTTCAAGCTTTAACCCTAAAGCTGAGCATACAGTGCACCCTGTGGGATTTTTTTAGAAAAATTATAAAATGTGGTTGCTGGTGTAGATATTGTCTTTCATCAACAACCACATTTTTTATTTTATATTATCTGCTTTTTGAGTTTTCTCCACCAGGACCGTCACGACGTTCACGATTATCTGATGGATTTACTCCTGTGCTTATCCATTGATTATTTGTTGCAGTTTTCTTATTAGCTTTATTGTATTTGTTATTAATTTGCTTTTTAGTACTTCCCATATATAATTACCTCCTTTTGATTTGATACTAAACACCATTTAAATTTGGTAAAAGATTTTTGAACAAATTTTGTGCTGAACAAATACTGAGCCACAAAAAGGCTGTTGCTTTTTTAGAATGCATTATGAAGTGCAGTGCAAAATTTCCTGAAATAATTTCCGTATATTAAATGGTATTAGTATAAATATATCAACCTGAAAATCCAACTTGATATATTATCTTAGTCTTCCCCATCTATTTAATTTTATTTCTATATAGCAAAAGGCTGAGCTTTTTTGCCCAGCCTTTTGTTAAATGTTTTTATGATGTTTGATATTTCAAAGAAAAAGATATTCAGAATTACTCTTCAGCACTATTATGCTCCTTACACATTATCGGTGTATATCTACAGCCTTTGTCAAAGGGTCTATGCCTGTTATGGTCTTTTTCGCCGTTAAAAATTCTTTTTGGAATTCCTGTGGGATAAGCTTTACATCTTGCGAATGGTGGAGTATCAGCAGTAAAAAAATATCTGCAACCTTCGCATTTTGACCTTTTGCTAAACATAGAATCACCTTGTCATATTATTTAAAACATATTCTATAAAATCATTGTTCAGCTTTAAATTGTATTTTTCAAAATGATAAATTTCAGTTGCATACCAAGTATAAGTCCCATCTGAAAACGCATTATTTATTTTATCTAATTCTTGATTAGTAAACCTATCTATAACAGGCTGAGAGGTATAGGCAGATGGTTCTGAAAATGATTTCATATAGCTTAAAATTTGGGATTTGTTTTTTATCTCTAGTAATAAAAAATTATCTTGCATTTCATTGTTAGAAATCCTACTAACAGGTTTGTTTCTAATAAACTTCATAAATACCACTTCTTTCTGTTTTTCAGGATAAAACGAAGCACATAATTAGCAATCAATAATCCAGCTTTAGGTACTGCAATCCGTTTATCAATCTATAATAAATGGCTGTTTTGCCTTGTTTTTATACCTCTATAAAATCATTCAAATAAAAGGAATATATTACACACTGCTTTACTGGTAGATTTAAGGTAGCTGACAATCCTAGCTTATACAGTGACAGCTGTGTGCTGTATTTTTCCTTTAGCTCTTCAATGCTGTTAACACGATCGGTTTTGTAATCTATAATTACCAGCTGATTATCCTCTTCAAAGGCAGCATCTACTGAGCCTCTTAGCATATGCTCTTCATCGCAATCGCCAAAGCCTGTTATGCTTGCCTTTACCATAACCTCAAATTTAACCTCTTTATATTTATTCTTTGCACGAATAAACCTTTGCATAACAAAGGTGTTAAGGCACTTTGTGATGTAATCAAATGAAATGCTTTTAGCCTGTAGCTGAGTGAGGTATCCCTTTTTTACAAGTCGGTCTATTTCCTCCTGAGGTGAAGCTAACGCTTTATCTAGCTCTGAATACTCCATAAAGGTATGCATTGCTGTACCTCTTTGTGCTGATGTAAGGGTATCCTTTTGGTTGAAATCGAAATCCTCAAGAAACACTCTTGTACCTTGATGTGTTAACGAAGATGGTGTAACTACACTAGGAATATCAACTGATAGCTGATATGGATAAGGAGTGTTAAAGCGAGCATTCAATTTTTCTATATCTATATCAGGTATATTAGAAAAAGCATTTATTTGAGGTGAAACTACGTCTGAAACTATATCGTTATCCGATATAGTTTCAGCACTTTCTGGGTCAGTTGTTTCGTCTTCATTGATTTCATTATACTCTACATAAATCTCCTTATATCGTCTGCCGATATATTCTGGATTGTATGCGATGTTTTTTCTGAAAAACTGAGTTGTATATTGCCAAAGAATGTTTTCATTCTGACCATCCTGTGGCTTCATAAGCAACGATACTGCTATCAACCAGTCTAGCATAGAATTGTGCTTTAATAGAACATCGCTTTTTATTCCATTATATAGAGTAAGCTCAAGCGAAATAGAGTTTATAAGCTTTGGTAGCTTTGTAGCTGAACCGACAAGATGTAGCTGTTCTCTTGCTCTTGTAAGTGCTACATAGAGTATTCTAAGCTCCTCTGCTACACTATCCTGCTGTAATTTATTTACAACTGCAATATAAGGAATGCTTTTATACGAAACTGAATATTCCATATCCTTAAGCTGTATACCTAAACCAAGCTCTCTGTCAAAATACATTTTATCATTATATTTTTTAAAATCTCTACCAAGATTAGCTATAATACAAACAGGGAACTCAAGACCCTTAGAATGGTGCATAGTCATAATTCTTACAGCGTTTCCGTCGGTATTAGCACCTGTTTGTCCCTCTAATATACTTCCTGTTTCTACTGCTCTTTCTATATATCGTATAAAGCTTGTTACGCCCTTATTCTGCTCATTTTCAAAGCTTTTAGAATAATTAAAAAGCAGGCGTAGATTGTTAAGTATAATTTCTCCGTCATCAAGTGCACTTGCAAGCTCTGTGATAGCTGTTCTTCTATAAATTACATTTATTAGCTCATCTGTTGGCTTATTGGCAGCGATTTCTCTGTAATATTCAATATCATCAATAAATTCTGAAAGCTTTGTATTATGGGCAGACTCCTTGATAATATTGCTGTACAAAAAGCCTTTTCTGTTTGCGTTACATCTTAGCTGTGCTATTTGCTGTGGTGTAAAGCCATAAATCGGGCTTACCATTACCGAATACAAAGGTATATCCTGTAAAGGGTTATCTATTACCTTTAGTAAATCAATTACAATTTGCACCTCTTTACAGTCAAGAAGTGAAAGCTTTGTTTCTGTAATTACAGGTATTCCACACTGCTCAAGATATTCTGTTATTGTGGTGGCACCCTTTACACTTCTCATAAGAATTGCTACATCCTTATATTCAGCCTTACGTGTTGTGTCTCCACTTGTAACCTCGTACTTGCCTACATTATCCTGAATTATTTTTGCTATTGTCTTTGCCTCTGTAAGGTTGCGTAGCTTTGTATTTCTTTTAGGTAAATTATTAAGATGAAGATAGACATCAAAGCTATTTTCACCAACATATTTTGCACCTGGCACAAGATAATCCTCGTGAGCATACTCAAGATTTCCGAGCTCCTTCTGCATAAGGTTTGCAAAAACAAAGTTTACGTAATCTGTTACACCGTCACGGCTTCTATAATTTCTTTTCAGAACTATATTCCTCGCCTGAGAGTCCTCAACCTTGTTGTAATTTATTCGTCTATTTATAAAAATATCTGGCATAGCTTGTCTGAAGCCATATATACTCTGCTTTACATCTCCAACAACGAATAGGTTCTTGTCGTTTTTACTTATTATTTTAAATATCAAATCCTGTAACTGATTTACATCCTGATATTCATCTACTATTACCTGTTTAAACGACTCAGCCAAAGCCTTTGCTTCGTCTGTTATATTATAGCGTATGCTGTTTTGGGTATCGTCAACGCTATATTCTCCGTTATCATCTACCTGTGCCAGAGTAAGCAGTGTAAAGCGTTCTATATCTGCAAAATCCAGAATATTTTTTTCTTTTTTAAGCTTTGTAAAGCATTCTGTAAAATCATCAATAAAGCTGAACAATACCTTTGTTATTCTTATAATTTCTTCAAGCTGATTTTCAAGCTCTGCGACGCTAAGAGTAAAGCTGTTTTTTAGTGTTTGTATTTCTCCCTTTATTTTATTTCTGTTATCCTTATAGCTTTCGTATATTTCGGCACTTTCGCCTGCTAAGCCTTTAACCTGTGAAGCTCTTTCAAAGAAAACATTTTGATTTTCTGCACTGAAAAGTATATGTTGAAACTCATTCCATTCTTTGCAGTTTAGTAGCTGTTCAATAAGCTTTTTTTCTGAATTATGCTGAATAATCTTTTTAGGGAAACGATCGCAGAAATCCTCTAGGCTGTCAAGCTTCTCTAAAAGCTGACAGCTGTTTTTCATTATACCTGAAATATATTCAACATTTCTCATAGATTGCTTAAGTATATTTTCTACCCATACAGAATGAATTACATCTGCTCTTGAGCTTTCTAATCGGTTAAGTGTTTGGTTCATCCATTGCTTTGGGAATGGTAATGCAGATAAAAATGCGTAAAAGCTTATTATCAGCTCCTTAAGAGTATTATCGTTTGTGGCAGTTGTAAGAAGTGAGGCAATATCTTCAAAATCATCTCTAAGGTAATAGCTCTGTGCAACCTCCTCTACTGCCCTGCATTGCATTGCTTTAAGCTCGGCTTGGTCACCTATGCGATAATCTGGAGATATATCAAATTTGGCATATGAGGCTTTTACTATATTTTTACAAAAGCTATCTATTGTACTTATATGGGCTTTATCAAGTAAAAGCTGTTGATTACGCAAATGTGCTTCGTCGATAGTGCTATCTGTTGTACACATATCAAGCATTTGAGTAATACGCTTGTTTATACGGGTTTTCATTTCTTCTGCTGCAAGGTTAGTAAAGGTTACAATAAGCAACTCGTCAGCCATAACACCAGAGCTTTTGTCTATTAAAAGCTGTATAACACGCTCTACAAGCACAGCTGTTTTTCCACTGCCAGCTGCAGCAGAAACAAGCACAGAGCAATCCTTGGCATTGATTGCCTGTATCTGTTCTTCATTCCATTTTACATCAGCCATTTTCCTCATCCTCCTTTTCTTTTTTTGACGAAAGTATAGTATTTATTTCCATACCATCAGTAAATACACAGGAATTTTTAAATGCACAGTAATTGCAAGGCAGATTTACCTTTTCGCTTGTTCTTCCTGTAGGTATTGACGCAATGTAGCCATCTAAAAGCATATCTGACATTTGCTTGATTTTGTCATCAACTAAATCAAACATACCCTTAAATTCTCCGTGATACTGGTCACCTGAAAGTAGCTTTTCTTCTGAATAAGGATAGGAATATTCTTCCTTCTTCTTATCAAACTTAACTCTTACAGGTATATATTTACCTCCTGCTTCACTATCCATAGCTAAAATAACATCTGGATCACGCAGGAATAAGCCCTTTGCTTTGTAGTGACTTTCAAGGTTACTATTTATCTCTTTTTGTACTAATTCTATATTACCTTGAACATCTACTGTTTTATTAAACTCCTTTGCAGGCATATAGCAAACTCCGGCTGGTGCTAAATTATCACCGTATAGCTTTTTTCCACCCTTCATAATTGCCGACAGATAGATAAACATTTGCAGGTTAAGTCCCATTTCCAGGTCACAGCGTTTTAAATCCTTTATACCTGTTTTATAGTCTACAATACGCACATAGGTTTTCCCATCGATAGGGCTTTTATATAGGTCTACCCTATCCACAAATCCCACTATACTTACTGTACCGTCCTTGGTTTTTACCTTGTAATCATCAATGCAGTTTTGCGAGCTTGAATTATCTGTTAATTCTGGACGAATACCTATTGAAAGCTCGAAATCACTTGGACGGAATTGGCTTACAGCAAGCTCGTTTAAAAGTCTTTTTATAAGCACAGTACAGCTTTTTTCTGCTCTTGCTATGGTATATTCTGTTCTATTGTCGGGTAGCTTTCCGTTTTCAAATGAAGCCTCTATAAATTCCTTAGATAGCTTTTTTACCATGCTGATAATATCAAAATCTTCTCTGCCTTCAATAATTTCATCTATATTTTCAAGCTTCAGAAATTTTTCCATAATATAATGCACCAACGAACCATAGTGTCTGCTATCTACAGTAGCTTTTCTGCGTTCTCTTAGTTTTAAGCCATTTTTGCAGAAATACATATATGCACAATTATAGAAATCATCAATTCTCGATGCTGAAAGTCTCATATTCTCTGAATATAGCATATGAGCTGTAGCTTTATTTAAGCTTGGCAAACGCTTTTCTTTATATGTATAAATACCCTCTAGTAGTTGCTTATACTTATCCTGTGATAAAAAGTATTTTTCAAGTATATTTTTATTAGGGTCGTCCTCTTTTATGCTTGCTACTGTGTGTTCAAATGCCTGCTGAGCACACCATAATACTTTTTCGTCAAAGCTGTAAGCATCGCAATTATGCTCTGTAACAAGCTGTGGCAAAATACGCTGTACCTGTGTAACTATTGTTGATGGTAATGCACCACCACCATTCAGTGTGTTTGTGTAGTAGGATATATACAGCCTTTCTGATGGACTTGAAACAGCTGTATAAGCACTGAATTGCTCCTGTGCAGATAAGTCTGAAAGTCCACAGGTGAGTGGCAAACCTAATTCTAACAAAAGCTGTCGTTCATTGTCTGTAAATACACCTGTTTCACCTGGTACAGCTGGAAACACCCCCTGTACAGCACCGATTAAAAAAGTAATCCTTGGCGAATTAAGTCTTGCTCTACCAGCTGTACCAATTATAACTCTGTCTATACAAAGTGGCTGGTTTGCAATCTGCTCGCAATTTATCGCAAGAGAAAAAAGCTCGTAGTAGCGTTTTGCTGTTAGTATTTTATCATCAAGAGTTTTTGCCATTTTAGAAACTACTGATGTAATACTATTCCACACTCTTGTATATTCATCAACTAATTCTGGTGAATTTCTTTTATTCAGCTGACTGATTTTTTCTTTTATCCTTGTCTTTACACCAAATTGATTTATCAGCGTTGAAATCTGTTTTGATATGGTCAGACCATCTGCATTATTAGTAGCAAGCTGAAATTCTTTAAGATAAGAATAAACCTCACTACGTATACTCTCAATTTTTTCGAGTAGCATAGAGTCATCTTCTGTCATTTCCTTTTCGCCAAAGCCGTTTATATTGCTTGTAAAAGGCTCGCTCCATTTTGGTGCCCATACAAAAATATAGTTTTCTATAACAGAAATATCCTCATAGCTATATTTTGTTATGCCTGTTTTTAAAATCCTTAAAACAGTTTCACTGTTAAAGCCGTTGCTTATGCTGTCGAAGCAATGGCGTATAAAATTAACCATTGGCTTGGCATTAATATTTTCAGGCTTATCCATAAAATAGCCTATACCAAATTTTTCGAGGGTAACATCAAGAATACCTCTGTATAAAGACTCATCACGACATACTATTGCAATATCCTTATATCTGTACCCTTGCTCTATTGTAAGCGATTTTATTGTTCTTGCAATATATTCACATTCGTTGTAAATATTTGTAGCCGAATACATACCCACATTCTCTACACAGCCACTATATTCCTTAATCGGAAAAGCATACAGTGATTTTTCTAATGCCTGCAAATCACCTTTATCTGTACGGTAATTTGTTTTAAACGGTGAATATATTTCCTTTACCCTTTGATTACATTCTGAAGCCAAAGCACGGACTCTGTGGTATGTATCTACGGTTACCCTGAAGCGTATGCTTTTTTCGTCAACCGAGTTACCAATACATTCTGTGCTTAATGAGAAATAAACATCATCAGCCTGTGAAATTATGCTTTTTAAAACCTTATACTGCTGATTTGTAAAGCCTGTAAAGGCATCTATAAACACGGTGTAGCCTTTAAAAATCCCATTTTCTGCTATACTTTGTGCAAGCTGTGAAAGAACGTCCTGAGTATGTACAAAGCTTTGATTTACCATACCTGAATAAACATCAAGAATACATGCTGTTTCTTCAAGCTTTTGCTTAAGAGTTGGATTTTTAACAGAAGCCTTTGCAGACATAAGCTCGGTTGAGCTTATACCACTGCTTTTATATTCGTTTATTGTAGTCAGCATAGTATCTACAAAGTTTTTATTTTTCACCTGCTTTTGATACAGCTGTAATTGGTCGCTACATTCCTCTATTGCAAGGCTCATCATAATTTTTGATATACCCTCATCTAAAAAATCGTTAGTAACCCCACCTACAAGTGAAAAAACATATTTTTTAAGTGTAGAAAAGCTCAGCACCCTTACATTTTCATTGGTTGCCTTACTATTTTTATTTAAGAAATATAAGCCTGTTTCAAATGAAAACTGCTCTGGCACCAGCACAAGTACAGGCTTTCCATTATTTATATATTCTTCTGAAATTTCTCTTAGATAATGACTTTTACCACTACCACTACGACCTAACAACAGGTTAAGCATATTATCATCCTTTCAGATTTTTAATTAAATTAATTATACCATATTAGCTGTCCAATAAAAGCAACAGTATATAAATTTTTGTAAAACTGTTTATATTATACCGAATATATAAAAAACCCAGATTTGCCCACGCAGGTACAAATCTGAGTTCGTTATTAATAATCACACGCACTGCTTATACCAGCCAGATAGCCTGTGCTGAATGCTATTTGCAGATTGAAGCCACCTGTATAAGCATCAACATCTATAACCTCACCAGCAAAATATAAGCCATTACATAGCTTTGATTCCATTGTTTTAGGGTTAATCTCCTTTGTGCTTACTCCACCTGATGTTATTATAGCTTCTTCAATTGGTCTGAAGCTACTGATGTTAACTGTAAAATTCTTTATGACGTCAACAAGTCTATGTCGTTGTTCCTTTGTAATTGAATTACACTTTGTATCAAATGGTATTTCAGCCTTCTCTATTACCACAGGGATAATTTTAGCTGGCAATAGCTTATTAAGTGAATTTTGTATATCCTTGTTTATAAACATTTCAAAATCTCTTAAAACTCTTGCGTCAAGCTGTTTTTCTGTAAGAGCTGGCTTTAAATCTATTGATATATAGTAATCCTCAAGCCTTTTATTAGTAAGATGTGCTGAAGAGCTTAATACAACAGGGCCACTTAAGCCAAAATGTGTAAATAGCATTTCTCCAAAGTCACTATATAACACAGATTTATCATTTTTTGAAGCAACTGTGAGAGCTATATTTTTCAAAGCCAAGCCCTGTAGCCTTTTGCAAAGACTATCGGGTGAAACAATAGGTACTAATGAAGGCTTTGGTGGTACTATTGTATGACCTGCCTGTCTTGCAAATATATAGCCATCTCCTGTGGAGCCTGTAAGTGGGTATGATTTACCACCTGTTGCAACTATAACCTTATCGCAGTAAAGCTCTTTGTTGTTGGTTGTGCGTACACCCTTTATCTTGTTATCCTCAATAATCAATGATTTTACATCTGCGTTTACTATTTTGCAGTTATATTCCTTTACAAAATCGTGTAGACTATCTACAACATCAACAGCCTTGTCAGATATAGGGAAAACTCTGTTTCCTCTTTCTGTTTTCAGTGGTAAACCTCTGCTCTCAAAAAAGCTTATTACATCATCTGTACCAAACGAATTTATTGCACTGTATAAAAATTTACCATTAGTAGGCACATTTGCTATAAAGGTGTTTGAGTCACAATTATTTGTAACATTACATCTACCCTTACCTGTTATCATAATTTTTCTGCCTACTCGTTGGTTTTTCTCTATAATAGTTACATCTGCACCATACATAGCACAGTGCCCTGCACAAAACAATCCTGCAGCACCTGCACCTATTACAATTATCTTAGTCGAAGTCATTAGCATTTACCTCAGTTATTTTAGTTTCATCATTTAAAATAGGGTTATCAATATAAACTCCATAGCTATGCCATATTTTTTCAAGCCCTTTAAAGGTTTTTACAACATCGTCCTTACGCTCAATAACAGTTGCAACAATCAGTGCATTTATAAGGCTAAGTGGTGCAACCAATGAATCGACTATTGTAGCCATATCACTTCTGGCTAGTAACACATATTTTGAAGCCTGTGCAATAGGTGAATTCATACTGTCTGTAATGGCAATAACATTTGCATTTCTATCCATTGCAAATTTCATTGCAGTTGAAATATGGTGAGAATATCTTGGGAAGCTTATAGCTATCATTACATCCTCTTCGCTTATTCGGTTAAGCTCCTCGTATAATCTTGCTCTGTCAGCAGTAGAAATAACCTTAACATTACCAAATATCAAGCCAAGATAATACCCTAAAAAGCTTGCAAGTGCAGATGAGCTACGGAGTCCGTAAATATAGATAGTTTTAGCATTACATATTGCGTCAACAGACTTTTTAAAATCATCTCTTGAGGTTTCTTCTATTGTCTGCTTAATATTATCTATGTCACTATTAAGGACGTGCTCAATTACACTACCGTTACCTATTCTGCTTTGGCTAACCTCAATACGTTGAAATGATGTTAGCTTATCTCTAATCATTTCTTGCATAGCCTGTTGCATTTTAGGATAACCACTGTAGCCTAGCTCGGTAGCAAATCTTACTACGGTAGACTCACTTACGCCAACAGTTTCGCCTAGCTTTGCAGCTGTCATAAATGCAGCCTGACCATATTCAGCTTGAATATATTTCGCTATTAATCTTTGTCCCTTTGAAAACTTAGGCATTAAAGCTTCAATTCTTGTCATTAATGAGTCAACCATTTTAAAAGCCTCCCTATATTACATATTACAAATTAATCATTATAATACTACTTAAGTTTAATACTAACAATCAAAAAAATCAAGCAGGATTTTTTGAATTTTGCAATTTTTCAAATCAAATAATTCATAATTTTTTTCTTGTTGCATTATAATTTATTAAAGACTTAGAAAAACAAAGTGATTTTATCAAATCGCACAATAACATCTTAAATATTTTGTAAATACTAGAAAATATTCAGATAAATGATAGACAAAAAAAGACAAAGAGTGTATAATAATTAGGTTAATAACAGAAAGGACTGATACCAATGAAAATAATCAAAAAATCAGTAGCAGTTGCTATGGGTGCACTAATGGTAGGCTCTGCTTTAAGTGGATGTACTCAGGCTACAGTTTTTGGAAGCTATCCAAATGATTATTCCTGGTCATATAAGGACGAAACATCAACATTATCAATAGGTAGCTATATTTTCTACAATTATATGGCATTCTTCGATGCTTCTTCAAGAGTAGAAAACGGAACAGGAGATTTCCTAGACCAAAAGCTTAAGGATGATGACGAAAAGGAATGGACAGCAAGAGAGTACATTAAAACTACAGCTGATGAAAGCTGTAAGTTCCATATGTACACAAATAAGCTATTCAAAGATTTAGGCTTAAAGCTTACTCCTCAGCAGGTTACTGAATACCAAACTAATGCTGATTCAATGTGGACAAACGTTAAGCCAACTATGGAGCAGTATGGTGTAAGCAAGGAGTCATTTGTTGCTTCTTATTCAGAAAGTGGCGTTAAGCTTGAGGCTATATTCAAGGCTATGTATCAAGAGGGTGGCAAAAAAGAGGTTACTCTTGAAGAGCTTAAAAAGTATTATACAGATAATTATGTAAATTACAGCTACTTATCAATGCCTCTTTATACATCAACAAATGACGAAGAGGGTAATCCTGTTTCAACAAAGATGAGTGCTGATGAAATTAAGGCTGTTAAGAACAACTTCCAGAAGTATAAAGATGCTATCAACAGTGGCACTTCATACGAAGATGAGGTTAAGGTTTATATGGCTGATTACAAGGTTGAGTCTGACCCAACTATGACATCAACAAATATTCTTGAGCAGTCAGCTCTACCTGAGGATATTCAGAAGGCTCTTAAGGGTATGAAGGATAAGGAAGCTACTTATATTGTTGTTGGTGAAGATGGTGAAGCACCTATGTGTTATCTGGTTTATAGAGGTGACATTCAGACAGAAGCTAAAAACCTTGAAACTAACGAAGATATAAAATATGCTACTCTTTCAAATATGAAGAGTGAGGAATTCCAGAAGGATATGAAAGAGGCTGCCAAGAAATACAAGTGCGAAGTAAACACAGCTGCTATTGAAAAGTATCCTTGCGAGATGTTTATTACAGAGCCTGCAACAGAGGCTACTACAGAGCCTGCAACAGCAGAATAATAAAGCTATCAGAAATTAAACGACCTACCATAGATAGAAATTCTATCTGTAGTAGGTCGTTTTGTTATTATAATATTTTATGCTATTCTTTTTAAAGGATTTAATTAGTTACAGATCTACAGCATTCGATATAAGCAATCCTCTGCCCCATATTGTTTTTTTGCTGATTTGAAATGTAATATGATTCAGAATTTTCTTTTGCATAATTTATAAAAATATGCTTTTGAATATTATTAAAGTAATAATAAAATTAAAATCACACTATGTCATTTAATTATAAAATGGCATAGTGTGATTTTTGGTTATAATAGCTTTGCTTATTAAATTATGATTTTTCAGAGTAAAATTTAATTTTTAAAATTAAACTTGTCTGGTTGGTCTATATATTTTATTTCTTTATTATAAAGACGTATAAACAGTGTAATAGCCAAAATTAAGGCACCAGCCTCTGCAATTGGAAAAGCACACCACACTGCATTCAGGCTTATATTTGACAAGAAATAAGCAGCTGGCACAAGAAGAACAAGCTGTCTTAAAAGTGAAATACTCATACTTCTTAAGCCGTGACCCGTTGCCTGATAGAATGAAGAAAACACAATACCAATAGCAGCAGGAATAAAGCACAAGCAGATAGTTCTTAATGCTACACAGCCTATTTCAAGCATTTCGTCATTAGCGTTAAACATACCCATAAGTATATGAGGTATAGTCAGGAAGGTTATAGCACCTAGTGTCATAATAATACCTGCTATATAGCAACCATATTTTAAGGCTGTAGTTAGTCTTTGTTTGTTTCTTGCTCCATAGTTAAAGCCCATAATAGGCATTAATCCCTGTGTTAAGCCAAAGCAAGGCATAAATATAAATGATTGTAGCTTGAAATAAATATTAAGTACAGATATAGCTACCTCTGAATTCTGGAATTTAGTAAGAATACTATTCACTAGCACAAGCATTACAGAGGTTATAGACTGCATAATTATTGCAGGTATTCCTACTGCATATATGTTTTTTACTATGTTGCGTGAAAATTTAAAGTTTTTAAACGAAATACGTACATCGTGCTTTTTAAAGAATAATACAATCAATGCAAATACCATTGACAGAATTTGTCCTATAACAGTAGCAACAGCTGCACCCTTTACACCCATTCCAAAGCATTTTATACCCATAAATGAATCAAATATAAATATAGGGTCAAGTATAATATTTGTTATTGCACCCGATAGCATAAATAGCATTGGAAATATCATATTACCTGTTGCTTGAAGAGTTTTCTCTATTACAACCTCAATAAAGCAACCAAATGAAAATATCAGTACAACAGATAAGTAGTCTATACCCATTTTAGCGATTTCGGGGTCATCTGTAAATGCATTAATAAAAGGCTTTACTATGGTTAACCCTAAAATAAAAAATATTAACCAGTTGAAAAAGCCTAGCAATAATCCATGTGAAGCAACCTTGTTTGCCTCCTCCAGATTTTTCTCACCCAGCTTACGTGATACGAGCGAATTTATACCTACACCTGTACCAACGCTAACTGCTATAATAAGCATTTGTAACGGATACGCAAGTGATACTGCTGTAAGACCAGCATCACTGTAATGAGAAACAAATATACTGTCTACTATGTTATACAGTGCCTGTATAATCATAGAAAACATAGCTGGCACTGACATCGACATAATTAATCGAAGCAAGGGGGTATTTGCCATTTTGTTTTCTTTTACTTTTTCCATTTCTTTATCTATCCTTTCCTTAGCCTTTAGAATCTATTGCTTTTGATTTTTTAGCCTTAACAAATTTTATAATCGCAAAAACTAAAGCAGTAAAAATAAGTCCCGTAATACAACCACTGAAATCAATAAGAACATCTCTTACCTGTGGGCTTCTGCCAGGAGAAAAATACTGCAAGGTTTCATCAATAACTGGTACTGCCAACAAAACAAATAACATATTAGGTATATTTTTAGCAAGCTGGTTTGTATAGGAAATATATGTTGCAGATAATAAGGCACCATATGCAGTAAACTCCAAAAAATGTGCAAGCTTTCGCACAATAAAATCCGTAAGCACTGGCTCCATTCCTAAACCCACAAAAAAGTTATTCAGAAAGTTAAGCACCCCTTCACTCTCTTTTGAAGACTCATCAGCTGACGCTAACGAATGCAACCATATAAAAGCAGTTAGTGCTAGTGTAAGCGTTGTAAACAATACTCTTAATACAAGCGTTGTTTTTATTGTTTTCTTCATATAAGCACCTTCTTTTGTATAGTAAAAATCAAAAAATGTCGAACCTTCGCAGATGTTATCTATTTTAATTTATAAATCATTCTATGTCAACATTTATTTGTAGAATAAAGCAATTGATATTTTATATGTATTTAGAGTATAATTATTAATATATGCTTTAAGCAAATTTAATATTTTTTTGGAAAGAGGTAGAACTATGCACAGTATAGGCGGTTTTTTAATGGCACTTGCTGACAGTGTACCAGGAGTTTCTGGTGGTTCAATAGCCTTTATTTTAGGCTTTTACGACGAATTTATTTCTTCACTGGACGCAATTGTTACAGGCTCAAAGGACGAAAAGAAAAAAGCTCTAAAATTCCTGATAAAACTAGGTATAGGCTGGGCAATCGGAATGGTATTAGCTATACTGATTTTAACTAGCGTGTTTGAATCACATATCTATGCTATCAGCTCACTGTTTTTAGGCTTTATTATTTTTTCAATCCCAGTTATTATCAAGGAAGAAAAAGAATGCCTAAAATCAAAATACTACAACGTCATTTTTACAGTTGTAGGTATAGCTCTTGTTGTTTTATTAACTATATTTAATCCATCAGGTGGTTCAGAGGATGGCGGAGCACTTTCATCAAGCTTTGGCTCGTATGCTTACTTGTTCTTATCTGGTATGCTTGGAATTTCTGCAATGATTCTACCAGGTATTTCAGGTTCAACAATATTGCTGATTATGGGTGTATATATTACTGTTATAGGTTCAGTCAAAGAATTAATGCACCTTAATTTTAGTGTTCTACCTATCGTCGCTGTATTTGGTGTAGGTGTAATAACTGGTATTCTATTATTCATTAAGCTTGTAAAGCTTGCACTTAATAAGGCTCGTTCTGGTATGATGTACTTTATAATTGGTTTGATGGTTGGATCACTTTTCGCTATTATACAAGGTCCAACAACACTAGATAACCCAATGCCTGCAATGACATTCTGGGGTTCATTCTCATTACCAACTCTAAGTGTTGGTACATTTAGTATTCTTTTCTTCTTAATTGGTGGAGCAATAATTCTTGGCTTACAGGTATTAAAAACAGCAATTGAGAAAAGCAACAGCAAAAAAGCAGAAGCAAAAGAAGCGTAACTACATATTTTAAAAGCTTTGAGGCACACAGGAAATAACCTGTGTGCCTTTTTCTTTTAGTAATCAAATAAATCTAAAGCTTTATTAAAAAGCAGACTTCTTTATGTTATATTTTGCACCGAACTTTATACTGTATCCTCGTAGGGTGACCCCCTTTCTGTGGATTAGTATTTGTTTGTTACAAACTCTGTTTACAAATCCTTGTCTATTTTTAACAGAGTTTAGTATAAACAAAGTATGAGGTATAACACATATACTTACATCTTATAAATCTCGTTGCAGATATATCCTGTGGACGTAAAATTTATATTAGGTTTAGCGATGTTAGGTATGTTTATTAGTTTTCCCTTAATCTCTCTACAACACTGTGCTTTGAGGCTTGTTTGTATAAAACAGATGGAATTAACCATCCAAGCAGTGCAAAAATTGGTACAACAATCAGGAATGGAACAACAGTGAAATTTGCACTAAAGAACCAAAACATTTTTTCGAGAAGAACAGCAATCAAAGGATTCATTATAACCGATAGAATCAATGCAATCAGAGCAGAGCTAAGTGCATAGAAAAGTCCTTCGTATACCAGCATAGTCTTTAACTGCTTGTTAGTCATACCAACTGCCTGCAACACAGCAAATTCTCTTTTGCGAGAAAGAATACTTGTCATTATAGCATTGAAAAAATTAAGAATACCCACTATTCCTATGATAGCACAAAGTAATCCACCCATTAGCAAGAACATATTCTGAAAGCTCTTGAAATTTTCACGAAGACTTGATTTGCTCTCATACATCAATCCAGACATATCATCAGAAGTAAGAGTTGCAAGATAGCTTTCTGCTGATTCCTCGTCAGTTTTATTAGCTGTATCAAACAGATAAAGCAAAGGCTCAATCTCTTGCTTGCTATCTGTTTTCAGCTTTTCAACTGGTAGAACAAAGCTATAGCCCATACTTGTGTAGCGATAACTCATAGAGTTTGGTACAGTTACATAAGCAGATATGGTATACTCTACGTCATTACTTTCAGAAATACGGTATTCCATAAATTCTAAAGGAGTATTATCATCAGCTCTTTCACCTGTGCGATTGTCAATATAATAAGCATCTTCAACATAGGTAATACTCTGAATTGTTCCAATTTCTGGATATTTATCCAGCGTTTCTATATTGCCATAATCATCTGTATAAACTACCATTGCAATTGAGTTGCTATTTCCTTCAAGTACAGGAGTAATATCTCCAGCTACAACTGTTAGCTTTTCAAAAAGAGATTTGTCTAATCCTTCAATCAAAGCAATTTCATCAATCATTCCATTCCTATGTTCCCTTTGAGAAAGAGTTATATCTATAATTTCTTGAGAAAGATCGCCTGATACTTCATTACGCCAATACTCCTCACTAATCCATGTAATAGGCTCTATGCCTTTTATTGTATAGGCACAGCCTGATAATTCTGCTTGGGTATTTGCCTTAATTTCAGTAATCTGTTCTTCAGAAATGTAATTTCTAACATCAGCATTATTACTAAAATAATCTGTACTACTTACAATGAAGTCTGCACAGGACTGCTTTTCCAGATATTTTTCTATATCAAATCCATTTGTAAATGTTACCAAAAGATTGAGAAGTACAACAGAAAGTGAAAGAGAAACCACTACTAAAAAGGTTTTGCTTTTTTGTCTGCCTAAATTTGCAAATGCCATTTGATAAACCTTTGCACCACGTGTATTACGGGATTTCTTTTTGCTTTTGCTTACCTCTGTGTATTTTGTTGCTTCAACAGGAGAAACCTTTCCAGCAATTTTACCTGGACGACGACAAGACAATATTACAGTGATAAGTGCAAATAATGTAGATGCAATGAAAATTATAGGTGATGTGCTAATTGTTGACATATCTTCATTTATAGATGTATTTGATATTGCCATTGGAGTTAATACTACTCCAATAATATAGCCAAGCAACAAACCGATTGGAATACCAATAACACAAAGCGACAATGCCTGTTGACGTATAATTCTACTTAACTGACGAGGCGTAACGCCAATCGTTTTTAATAACCCGTAAAATCGTATATCTCCATTAACTGAAATCTGAAAAATATTGTAGATAATTAAATAACCAGTAAAAACAACTAAAGCAAGAAGTGCTTGAATTGCAATAACTGTTGTAATATTTGCAGTGTTTGTAAGCTGAGAAGCTGTATAGCCCCAATTTACGCCTAAAGCTAAATCAGATACTGCACTTTCTTTATTTTCAGAATAACCTGTGTCAACTGCCACCTTTTCCATTTGACCACGGATATTTATACTGGATAAAGTCATTATATTTAAATCTATGTCAAATGGACTCAATCCTTTTGACACAGCCTCAGCTTCTATTTTCTTTATATACTCTTCGCTGACGTTGATAAAATGAGCAGGACCTATATCATCGTACTCCCACCAGCCTACCAAATTAAATGTATCTGTTTTCTCATATTCGTTATCAGGTCCAAAACCAATTATATAGGTTAATTCTACCTTTGCTCCTAATTCTGGCTTAACACCTAAAATGCTTAAAGCCTTAGTATCCATAGCAATATCCTTTTCGCCCTTTGGGCTATGACCCACTATAGGCTTAGCAAAGCTCCATTCAGCACAGTTATCATCCATATAGCTTATTTCACCTTGAGTTTTCTCAAAGTCACCGTCAAATATAAAGCCTGCGAATATACGTTTACCAGTAGCCTTTATAATTGGATGTTCAGAAATCCTTTGAAGCTGTTCGTCTGTTACATTATTAAAGGTTCCGTGACAGTAACCACCAGCCTGACGGAATGAGTACATTTCATAGGTTGAGTTTATTGACATTCCAATTGTAAACAATGATGTAAACATTAGTGTTGTTAACGCTATAGCTATGATTGCAATAATATTACGATTTTTAGCTCCCCACAAAGAACGCCAGCTTAATCGTTTAATACATTTTCTGTTTTTAACATTCATCTTCGTCACCTCCCATTAATTATGGGAAACAATGCGACCATCTTCTATACGAATAATACGGTCTGCCATCTGTGCGATTTCTTCGTTATGTGTAATCATTACGATTGTCTGTGAGAATTTTTGACTGGTAACCTTCAAGAGGCTTAATACATCCTGACTGGTTTTAGAATCCAAATTACCAGTTGGCTCATCGGCAAGAATAATAGCCGGAGCTGATGACAATGCACGAGCTATTGCTACACGCTGTTGCTGTCCACCAGAAAGCTGATTTGGCAGTGCGTCAAGACGACCATCTAGCCCTAAGGTTTCAACAATCTGCTGAACAAGTGTTTTGTTAACCTTTTCCCCATCTAATTCAATTGGTAGAACAATATTTTCATATACATTCAGTACAGGAACAAGGTTGTATGCCTGAAACACAAATCCAATTTTGCGACGACGGAAAATAGTAAGAGCCTCGTCCTTTAACGAGAAAATATCCTGTCCATCTACAGTGACAGTGCCTTCAGTAGGACGGTCTAAGCCTCCCAGCATATGTAGCAGTGTAGATTTGCCAGAGCCAGAGGTGCCAACAATCGCTACAAATTCCCCCTTGTTTACACTCAGATTTACTCCGTCGAGTGCGTGAACAGCATTATCTCCAGAACCATAAATTTTTTTAAGATTTTTTGCATTTAAAATCTCCATAAAAAAGTACCTCCATAAAAAATCTGTATGTATTTAATGACTTCATCCTTAATACATACAGATTATCTCATATGATTATTTCCATAATCTTTCCAGCTGAAAATAAATTCTAACAGTTTTGAAAGATTTGCTGTTATTTAGGAAGAAATACAGAAAAGGTACTTCCTTTAGCAGGTGTAGAAGAAACCTTGATGTAACCACCCTCGCTGGATATGATTTCTCTGGCTAAATATAATCCGATTCCAACACCTTCCTCTTTCTGTACATTCTTCGAGCGATAAAATCGAGTGAAAATTTTAGGCTGTTCGTCCTCTGAAATACCCTTGCCAGTGTCTGATATATCAATTCTTACAAACATTTCATAGCTTTCAGCAGAAATGGTAATTCTACCGTGTTCAGTATATTTGATAGCGTTATCTACAATATTAGCAAGAGCCTCTGCTGTCCATTTTGGATCGAAAATTGCAAAAATGTCTGTGCTATTATGCTCAAGCGTCAAGCCTTTTTCCTCAGCCTTTGCAGAATACTGCTGTACTATGCTTTGAAGCATTGGTTGCAATTCTGTATGCTGTGGTGATAATGCTATAATTCCATTTTCTAAACGAGATAATTTTACTAGCGAATCAATCAGAAAGCACAGCTTTTCTGATTGATGATTTATAGTCTCTGCATTTGCTCGTGCAGAGGCTGGTAGCTCATCCTCTAGTAAAAGCTCGCTATATATCATTAAATTTGCAATAGGAGTTTTTGTCTGATGTGAAATATCTGCAATCAAGGCTTTAATTCTGTTTTTTTCCTGAGCCATATTTTGAGAAGAGGTTTCGGCAGATGATAAATAGTGAGCAAATTTAGTTTCAAGTGCAGAAAGCTTGCTTTCGTCAAAGGTAGACTCAGAAAACGTACCATTCATTGCGTTATCAAGCATATTTTCTATTTTTTCCATAGTGCTTTGGGTTTTTCTGCGATTATATAAAATAGTAATTACAACAGCCACAACACATAGCAGTACAATACTCCATCCTATCTCATTCATCGTTTTTCACCCAGCTATAACCAATTCCATAAACGGTTTTAATATATTTCTGTGCACCAAGCTTATCTCGTAAACGTTTAATAGTTACAGACAGTGCATTTTCATCTACGTATTCAGCACCGTCTGTCCAGATACGATCTACAAGGTCGCCACGCTTCATAACCTGCCCACGATTTTCTATAAGCAAATATAACAGTCTTTGCTCAGTTTTGCTTAGCTCTATCTTTGTATTGCCGATAGAAAATAACATATTTGTAAAATCAAAGCAGAAATTATCTATACGAATTGTGGTGTCCTTAGGTGTAGCACTTCTTTTTCGTAGCTGAGTATTAACCCTTGCACGCAAAACCGAAAGAGAAAAGGGCTTAGTGATATAGTCGTCTGCTCCCTGCTCCAGTCCTTCCACAATATCTATATCAGTATCATTGGCAGTTAACATAATAACCGGAGTATCGGGTGTGCGTTCCTTTATTTCTCGCAAAAGGTCAAGTCCGTTACCGTCTGGTAAATTGACATCTAACAAAGCAAGAGATACACTGCTACAAAGCAGCTGCTCTCTTGCTGTTTTCAAGTCCTGACAGGAGATAATTTGTCGATTATC
This sequence comes from Acutalibacteraceae bacterium, assembly GCA_036309525.1. Taxonomy (GTDB): domain Bacteria; phylum Bacillota; class Clostridia; order Oscillospirales; family Acutalibacteraceae; genus CAG-964. The sequence continues at coordinate 61,074 of JAXJTP010000010.1, forward strand.
TGCCCTTAAGGCCTTGCTCAAGCCCTGATTCAAGCCCCTGTCATCTTCAACTATCAATAGCTGTTCCAAATATTTCACTCCTTATTGTACAAATTTATGCTTTGCAGTCTTATATCAAGCGATTAAGTAAATCTGCAATTATCTGTTTTTGATGTTTTCGTTAACCTAAAACAAATTATTAAATCTGATGATTTAAAATCCATTCAGCTATTTCTTCTGTATCAAAAGCTCCCGAAGCTACGTCAATTACCATAGTGTATAGCTCCTTTTGAGTGTATTCGAGTGAAATACCATTGATTTCAAGAAATATAAGCATTGTATGAATACCAGTTCTTTTGTTACCATCAATAAATGGATGATTTTTTATTAAGCCATAGCCTAATCTTCCTGCCTTTTGCTGTATAGTAGGAAACAAGTCAGTATTATCGAATTGCTGAAAAGGAGCATTTAATGCCGATGATAAAAGAGCAATATCACGAATATCGTTTGAACCACCTGTTATATAGGTAAGCTCGCTGTGTAGCGTAAGTATTTGCTCCTGAGTAATTTTAATCATTTAGCAAGCACCTCGTATGCTTCTTTATTTTTCTCAATAAGACGCTTCGAAATAGCCATAATATCCTCATCATCTGCAAGCTGTTCTTGCTCTGCCTGACTGAACTCAAGAATAATATATCGTGGCACATTATTTTTTAGTATTATGGCAGAGCCATTTTCGTCAACAAGTCTTGCTACCTTGGAAAAGTTCTGATTTGCCTCTGTTATTGACACAAGTGCTTTTGTATTAATTTTCATATTAACACCTCCAGCTTTTATTATATATATTCAATAGGAGAAATTCAACCTAAAAAACAGTATAGGAATATAAATTTTACAAAACAGCAATTTTATACAATCATTTTCTTTAAGATAATTGTAGAATATACTCATAAATAAAAAGGAGGTCAATTTTATGACAAATTTTTTTGAAACATTTAATAACGGACATTTAGTTATTCCAAACAAAACATCAGATTTTGAAAACATTCCTTGGAGTAAGCACCCTACATTTGAGGGTGTTGAGCTAAAGCATATTGTAACCTCGGCTGATACACATGGTGAATTTAGCTATCACTTAGTCAGAATTGCTCCAAACAAGAGTATTTTTAATCACATTCATGAGCTACAGCTAGAAACACACGAGGTAATCTATGGAGATGGCATATGCATAAATAATCAACATAAAATAGAGTATTATCCAGGAGTAATATCTATTATGCCTAAGAAGATTCCTCATGAGGTACATGCCGGTGACAACGGATTGCTACTATTTGCCAAATTTATTCCTGCTCTTTGCTAAGTCTGGCAACTCTTTGATATAAAGCAGGTGTCATTCCTACAATTTTTTTAAAGCTTTTTACAAAGTGGCTTTGGTCGCAGAACCCTGTGTCTAAAGCCACTTCTGCTATGGTTTTATTACTTAAAAGCATTTTCTGGGCTTTTCTGATTCTGCATTGTATCTGAAACTGATGTGGGGTAAGACCTATCTCTTTTTTGAATTGTCGTATCATATGGAATGAGCTTACACATATTTCGTTTGACATATCCTCAATAGAAATTGCAGTTTCTGGTACCTTTATCAGCTTGTTTTTTATATATTTGGAATAGCTACCAGTTATATTCTTTAGCTTATTTGCTAATAGAAGTAATAATCCTTCTGATAAAAGCTCCGAGTATTTATCTATGGCTTCTTTATCAGTAAATAATTGATTTAGTCTTTTGTATATTATCAGCTTGATATTCTCAATATCTGTATGAATTAAATAGTCCTGATGAATACAAAAGCTAAGCATAGTATATAAACAATCATTAAGTGGTTTTATGGAATGTGGTACATCTATAGGGATTGTGAAAACTTCGTTTGGTTTACATAAATATTTATCAGTGTCTGTTTCGATTATAATTTCACCATCGATAATAATTCCCATTGTATAATGCTCTGCGTGAGTATGCAAGGGATAGGTATTATTAGCCTTATTAAGTAGTACGATATCAACTGTATTGCTTGTGCTTAAAAAATATAAAATATTATCATTAATATCCATCAGCATTCTCCTTTCTAGTTGTATCAACCTTGTCTGAAATGGTGTTGGATTGTTGTTTCGAATCCAGGAGCTACAATGTAGAAAGCACTGTCTTGAGATAAAAAGACAGTGCTTTTGATTTTTTAACAGCCCTTGGTATCAGAAGTAAGAATGTTTTTTACCTTTTAAAGTGTAATATCTGTAGCCTTTTTTGCTCGCTTTTGGTAGTAAATCATAACAAGAGCAAAGGAAACAAGTTGTCCGATTAAAATTCTTACAATCTGCATACTATCAGCCTCATTATTTGATATTACGTGCAGAAGATTTGTTACAACAACATTATTGAATAGGTGGTCACCTAAGCCCATCCATAGTGAGCCTGTAATCTTATAAAGAAATGACCATTTTATACTCATAATACCAGATAAGATAATATACCCGATTCCCATTACAAGTAAATTTCCAAGAGATGAATTACCCTCTATAAAATCTCTCATAGGCATAACCCAATGCCATACTCCGAATAACAGGGCACTGAAAATTATTGTGAATTTAAAGCTCTTTTTTTCTGAAAGTAAGCCAGCAAAAAGACCTCTAAAAATACCTTCCTCCATCCAAACATTTATAAGGTTAAAGCCTATACAAAGCAAAATAAATCCAATTCCATTTTGTATAACAGCCTCTCCGTTCAGTGAAAAGCCACTTGTATAAACAGAAAGCTGAACATTTCCGTTTATGAAATATAGAATAATACATTCTATGAGATAGGCGAATAAAAAGCAGGAAGCACCAAGAGCTAAGCCCTTAAAGGTATTCTGTACAGTCTTGGCTTTTGTGAATCCAATGTCACTCCATTTGAGCTTTGTTGCAAAAAGAGCTACAAATAAAACGATTATTCCAAAAACCTTATGTATAAAGTTTTCAGCCAGAATAGTTTCATCTGTTCTTATCCAGAAGTACTCGATAACTCTGGCAATACAGCAGATAGCAAAAATAATCGAACAGCTTAATGCTGGCTTTGCTAAGCTTTCTTTTTTCATTTTAAACACCTCTATAAATCTAATTTTATGCTGATATTTGTTTATCTGCATTATAGCATTTCATATCTATATTCACAAGAAATTTCAAGAATGAAATTTATAAGTATTAGCTTCACTTTTTATTTATGCTATCTCTTTAAGGATGATAACATAAATATAGCCATAACATTGTTGCAACGCATTAGAATTGATACTTACAAAATTCCAAGAGAATATTTCACTTCGTTTTCTAGCATAGCTTCAGACAAATCATAAGGGAATGGCTCTGAATCAACCATAGTGTTGTTGATTAAATTGTTATAATCTCCGTATTCTATTACAATAAAGGGTTTGTCAAAGTACACTTCGCTTACTCTGTAGTATTCGCCATTATATTTGTATGCTGGTCTGGTAGATATGAGGCTTATCTCGTTTTCTGCATAAACTGATGTTATTTTATCTGTGTATGGAAGAAAAATATTGCAAGATTCTCCACCTAATTTTATAATTATGCTTTCAACCTTATCCTTAATGCGTTCGAACGCTTCACGTGTAATCTCTTTGTATTTCCACATAGCTTATTCCTCCTTAGCTTATCATTTGAGTCTAATTATATAGTATAAAAACAAAAAATGACAGAGGCAAACTGCCTCTGTCAAAATCATTATTAATTTTTAGCTGGCAAAATTTCCAGCCAATATCCGTCTGGGTCAGTGATAAAATAAATTCCCATTTCTGGATTTTCGTAGCAAATACAGCCCATTTCTTCGTGAAGCTTATGAGCTGAGTCGTAATCCTCTGTTTCAAAGGCAAGATGAAACTCACACTCTCCTAAATTATATTCCTGTGGATGCTCTTCTAGCCATGTCAGCTCTAATTCAAAGGAGCTTTCTGCATTTGCCATGTAAACAATGATAAAACCATCGCCATTTTTGCGTCGCACCTCGTGAAGTCCAAGTGCTTTTTCATAGAAAGAAATAGACTTGTTCAAATCTGCAACGTTGTAGTTTTCGTGAACCATTTTGAATTTCATATTTAACCTCTTTTCTGCACATAGTGCTGTATATTTTATTCTGTTTTTTGGATTTGAGATTTATATTCTGGATGTTCCTTTAAAAAGGCTTCGATGATAGCAGGCATTTCCCAATAATGCATAGGATAAACCTGCTTTACAGGAATATTTTCTAAGAAATAGCAAAGTCCTCTGTCATAGTCCTTTTCTTGTCTTGGATCAAGAACAACAAATGCAACATCTATTTCCTTATGATTCAATTTTTCGGAAAGGAGATTGATTTGTTCGCGATAATTTATAGTCATCTCTTCATTGTAAGAATTGCTTTCTTCTTCCCATACCCAATCGTTAAGATCGCCAGCATGGTAAATAAGCTCTTTATGATCTTCAATCAGAAAAGCAACGCCCAAATCGGTAGAGCGAAAGGTGATAAGCCTTTGCTGAGGGCCAAGCTCATACTCCTCTTCTGGAGATACCAGCAAAGTATTTATGTTTTCAGGAGCTTCAATATCGTCTGATAAAATTGCTCTGATATGTTGCATACCAAGGTTTGATAACAACGTAAAAACCTCTGAATTATAGTGGTCAAAATGACTATGGCTGGAAAGGACAATGATAGGCTTTGTAGTATCCATCTCAGGCAAGCTACCCTTTTCGTAATCAAACAAGTAGTAGAAATGGTTGGTTTCTACAAGAAAACAACTGTGATGAATATATGTGACCTTCATAGCTATTATCGTCCTCCTGTTTACTGTGTAAGATATTTCTTAAATAAATAATAGTACAAGATAAAATGAATGTCAATACAAAGAAAAGCTACATTCACGGTTTGGGAATGAGTAAATAAATTATGAACAAATCCAATTCATAACAATTTTATCAAGATAAGAGCTATCAAGCAAACACTTAAATTGTTTATCAGTAATGCACCTTTAAAGCTTGTTTCGCTTTTTTAATGTAAGTGCAATATGATGAATTGCATTTTATTGTGGTAGATTTATAAAGCTTTACAAATTAGTGACATAGAGCCTTAATACTAAAGTTTTATTATTTAGATTTTTTCACTTTACTATAAATCATTATAGCCAGAAAAGGAATCATACCACCCAAAGCCATATTAGCCATACTTGAACCATTTGCAAATGCTGTGTTTGGAATTATCATTCCAACAGTGTTACATAAAGCTCCTGCTAATATAGGATTGAAAATACACATCCACTTAGGAAGATAAGTATATCTTTTAATTATTGCTATGAACATTGCAACAGCACCAATATAATATGGCAACATCATAATTAAAGACACAGGCAGTATACCCCACAACGCAAACTGCATTGCTGATTCTGGAATAGCTTCTAAAATATTAGTAGCCGATGTAGGGTCAAAGCCATAAGAACATTCAAGCTTTATTATCACCATCAAAGCTACACATAAAATATGTACCGAGGCTCCCATTGTTGCAGTAGAAATAGCACCTGCATTTACAAGCTTAGATAATGATTTTGCTTTTTGAATATTGCTGTCCTTAATTATGTTAGCAATGGCTTTAAAACCAAAGTATTGCATTGGAATACCAATACTACCAAACAACGCACTAAGTCCTAGCCTTATATACGAAAGGTCAGCACAGCTTGCCAACATAGCAATCATCGGATTATTAGCCTGAGGATATACCAACCACCCAAGCAGTAAATCGCAAATCAGCGAAAAGATAGTTTCTATAAAACCTAACCATAGTAGTTTTCTATTACTCATAAAGCATTACCTCTTTTTTATTATTAAGTTGATGATATTATATATAACAGATAAATTTTATTGAAGAATCAGTAATAAAAACAATTATCAAGCTCTGTAATCATATACTCGGGATTGAATATTGAGTTCTCACAATGAGCCTTACCCTTAAAGCATTTTACAACAGCCTTTGGATAATGCTTTTTTACATATTTTGCAGATTTCTTTGCAAGCATTTCATTCATAGCAGTTCCGTTTATATGAAAATTTAAATTTGATATAATAGAGTAACGGCAAGGTTTATTTCCTTGCCGTTTCGTTGTTTGTGCCTTAAGGCACAAACAACGAATCAAAACCATCCGTTGAACGGGTGGTTTGCACAACCCCTATAAGGGGTTATTACTGGCGTACCCCCTGTGACAGGGGGTATCGAATGTTTGACAACGCATTACTATCACTAACGGCCACTCACGAGTGGCTGTTTATTTTTGCTTACTTATTCTTATTTCCCGTAAACGGGTCAATATATTCTTTTAAAGTTAATTGGTCATACGCACTATCTTCTTCTAACTGGTTTTGTATGTATTCTGATATTATTTTTTTATTCTTTCCTACTGTATCTACATAATATCATCTACACCAGAAATGCCTTGAACCATATTTATATTTCAAGTTTGCGTGTCTATCAAATATCATTAAACTACTCTTCCCCTTGAGATATCCCATAAATTGTGATACACTTAGGTATGGTGGAATACTTACTAAAAGATGTATATGATCTGGGCATGCTTCTGCTTCTATGATTTCCACCTTTTTCTTAGTATTTGTCCTATGTCTTTTCTCAAGGTTCCATATATCTCTTTTCTTCTGTATTTTGGGGCGAATACTATATGATATTGACATCTATATGTTGAGTGGGCTGTTGTTCTTATTTCGTTTTTATTTATTGTCATTGTGAAATTCCTCCTTGTATCTCTAGGTAATGCGTCGCCAAACACATTCCTATTATACTAGGAGGTTTTCTTTTGCTGAAGCTTTTTATCTTCCCCCGGTTAAACCGGGGGTTTATTTCCACGCCTAAAGGCACCAAAAAGATAACCGAGAGCCTACCTGCTCTCGGTTGCATTGTTATAATATACGATCATTTATTTATGAAACAGCAATTAGTAATAGCCTCTACGCTCTAATTCTTCCTGTGCTAACTCTTGCAATCTCCATTTGCCCTCTATTTCAGCATTTCGTATAATATTTCGCAATTGACCCTCAGACTTTTCACGAAGCTGTAGTTTTGCTTTTCTTTCCAGCTCTTCTTGTTTCTTTTCGATCGCATTAGAAAAACTATTCATTGCTTTTCCGGCATTTTCCCAAAATCCCATATTTTAATCTCCTTAGCCTATTTTTCTATTTATTCTCCATGAATGTGGTTTATCGCCCTGCTTTCTCGGACACTTCCCTGGATCAGGTCGTCCAAAACACTGTGATTTCATGACTTTCTTTCCACAGTAAGAACAAATATATTCTATTTTTTTAATGTTACCCATAACTAAAACTTCTTTCGTCACTTGATTATTTACATTTCTATTATCGTGCTTTTAATTTTCTTTCCTGACAAAGATTTATTGATATACAAAACTTGTTCATCGTTTAATTTCACTTTGTCAATATCTTTTCTGTAAAAACTTTTCAAAGCACAACATATTTCTTCTTTTTTATACGGAAAAATATTTTTTATCTTACCATATTGACAATGTTCTATTATTTCTGATTCTAAAATTCCTCCGTAGTTTAATATTAAATTTATTATATATTTTTCTAAACGTACCTTCTTTTCTTCCTCAAAGAAAGTAGATAGCACATGATTGTATCCCGAATTCCCTTTGTAATTTGATAAATTAAAATATATGTTCAACAATAAATTCTTTGAGCACACTTGATAATATTCCTTTTGTTCTAATACAGGGAAAGTCCTAATAATTTCTTTAGCTTTATTATCAAACTTTATTTTGAATATATCTCTAAATTTCCCATACAAATAGTATAAACCAGAGAACAATGTGCATAACAATGTGCATATTAAAACTATGCATAGTATAATATTAACTACATTTTGTATTGCATCTGAGAAAACAAAAAAATAGAGCCAAACACATACTCCTACAACAATAGTCCAAGGTATAATCGGATATTCTTCAAATAAAAATACAATAAACCCAATAACAATCAATATTATTATAAATTTAATCATAAATTAATCTCCCTTTATTGGAGGTTCAACTTTTAACTCTAATCCCTCTCTATATATCTTAGTTAAAGTGTTTTTTTGAGTTTCTTCTTTAAAGTTAGATACAAGTGTTTTTCCTTTTATGGTACGCTGAATCCATTCGTTTTGTATATCTTTAAAATACAAATCGGTAATGATATTTAATTCTTTTTTATCCATCGAAATGCTAAATTTACACTTTCCAGCTATAAAGGTTAAATTTTCATCATCTTCCATCTTTATAATTCTATCATCTAAATACTCACTTGTTATTTCAAGATATTCATCAAAAGAAATCCTTCTTTTTAGACTTGAAAGGACACTCTTTACATATTGACTTATATCTTGTAGTCCTTGCTTTATCTGATTCATATTATCTTTAATAGAACTGGATTGTTCCTTATTTTCACTAAATATATTTTTATTACACATTAAAAATTCCTCCTATTTATCCTAGTAACTGTAATTCTAATTCTTCAGTAATATCAGTTTCACTGTATGAATTAGCCTTAGCTTTGATTTCATCAGGCACCTGATTTTCAGGAATTTTTCTTGTAACTACTGTTTCTTCCCACTCGGTTCCAGTCCTAGAATAATGTTTTGATATCTCCTTTAAACCTTCCTGAATTTTTTTAATAAAGACTTTTACGCCATATGAAATTTTTCCTACAACTTCCCTAACTTTATTAACCGCTTTTCTTAACCAATCAGTTATATCTTTCCAAAATTCAGCAAGCAATCCTATACCTGCAATCACGGCTGCTCCAAATAATAAAGCTGATAAAATCATACTTATTTCTCCTTATCTTATTTGACTCAAAGCGTATTCCTCTGAAACTTTTCTTGTAGTAACTGTGCACCCATTGTTTTCATTTTTACTTTCAATAATAGTTTTAATCTCAGATTCAAAGTAGGAATTACTCACAATGTTATCCCTACATTTAGCGGCTTTTAATGCTGCTTTTAAAACAGCTGTTGCTATATCGCTACCACTAATCCCGTCATATTCATCAGCTAACTTTTTGTAATTAGCATCAGTGGGCATTTGAGGTGGAATATACTTTCTCCATAATAATTCTCGTTGATATTCATTTGGTAAACTGAATTTTATATGATAATGAATCCTACGCATAAAAGCCGAATCGTAATTTTTTATAAAGTTTGTAGCAAATATTACCATTCCAGTATAGTCATTTAAAAGCGTGAGCAATACCGATCGAGTTTGATTCACACTAACATCCGTTGAATTGTTCATATTAGTTACCCTCTTACTCAAAAAAGCATCCGCTTCATCAAAAAAAATAACTACTTTTTGCTCCGAAGCATATTTAAAAAGATTTGTTAGATTCTTACTTGTTTCGCCAACATATTTTGATTCTATTTCTGCATAGTTAACACATATCATTTTTTTGTTTATTGCATTAGCTATAGCGTGAGCAGCCATAGTCTTTCCTGTACCTGGATATCCATATAAATTAATAAATAAATTTCTCTTATCGCCAAGAACAGAGGAAAGTCCCCACTTATCAAAAACGATATCCCAACAGCGTTCCGCATCAATTACCGTAGTTAACTGTTCATAGGTATCATTTGATAAAATCATATCTTTTAATTTATATTTTGGTACTGTCAACGGAAAATCGCAATTATTATTTTGAAATGTAGTTTTAGTAACATTATTTTTTATACATTGGTTGTTTCTATCTAACGAACCAAAAGAATTATTCATTGAAATACCCAAATTAACATTCCTTTTATATTATTAACTACATAAGCATAAAGTAGCCTATGCAGTTTATTTAATAATAACACAATCATCTATACAATTCAAGCATAAATTAATTGTGGAGGCAGTATTTTTTATGGATTATTACAAAATTGGACAGAAAATCAGAAAATATAGAAAAGCGATGGGTATTTCACAAGAACAACTATCAGAAAGAGTTGGCATTTCAACAACACATATGAGCCATATCGAAACAGGTAATACTAAACTCAGTCTTCCTGTGCTAGTTGAATTATCAAAAGCACTGGAAGTCAGAACTGATGACTTATTATTTGATGCACCCTCTAACAAAGAAATCTCTATAAAAGAACTAACCGAAACATTAGAAACATGTACCGCAAATGAAACAAAAATAATCGCAGATATAGCAAAAGCCCTGAAAATATCTTTCAATAAACACTTATCTGATTAAATTATCACAAAGCAAAAGAGAGCCTGCTAACGGAACCAACCGTTAGCGGACTCTCTTAATTTTTTTGTAATACATCTATGCTCCTATAGGACTGAACTAGTCAGGCTTATAGCATGTTTATAATATACACTTAATTTTATGTATTATATCAATCATTGCATTTCTTGTTGACATAATCTTCTACGCTTTGCAATGGAATCTTCCATGTACCTAATTTAAATGCTTTAATCTCTCCTGATTGTAATAGCTTATACGCTGTAGTAGGTGATATAAATAGCTTATTGCATAGCTCTTCTATTGATAGTAGTTCGTTTTTGTTATCTGCTGAAAACATAATATAACCTCCGTTGATTTGCTTTGTTTTTTATCATGATGTTGACAGCTTGAATTAATATATAACCAGCATTAAACAAAACTGAAGAATATCAATGAGTGGCAATAAATGTTAATTGTAATAAAACAAAAACGAACAAACATGAATATCGAGATTATAAAACAATTCGTTTTATAATCTTGCACATATAAAGTGTTAATAATATATAAAAAGTGCCAAAACAATAATATTATTGTCAAAAATCATTGAGTTGACCAGTAGATTAGTATATAATTTATTGGTATAAATATCTACTTTCTCAAGAGTTTAGTAGAATAAAAATAACATTTATCACAAAATACACAAAAGATTAAGTGCTTTGGTTAATTACAAAACAAATCACTGTAGGTACGGGAGAAATTAGCATGGCAGAGAAAAATACAGCCAATATTGGCTTTGAAAAACAGATATGGGAAGCAGCATGTGTGCTTAGAGGTAACTTAGATGCATCTGAGTATAAGTCTGTAGTTCTCGGTTTGATATTTTTGAAATACATTTCTGATTGCTTCGATGAAAAGTATAAGGAGCTTTTAGATGAGGGTGAAGGTTTTGAGGAAGATGTAGATGAGTACATCTCTGAAGGTATCTTCTTTGTTCCAGAAAATGCTCGTTGGAGTGTGATTGCGTCAAATGCTCATACTGCAGAAGTTGGCACAATTATTGATGAAGCTATGAGAGCTATTGAAAAAGAGAATAAAAAGCTCAAGGATATACTACCTAAAAACTTTGCACGTCCAGAGCTTGATAAACGTCGCCTTGGTGAGGTAGTAGACCTTTTTACAAATATCAAGATGGCAGATGGCGATTCTAGTCGTGACTTGCTCGGTAGAACATATGAGTATTGTCTGTCTAAATTCGCAGAACAAGAGGGTAAATTGGCAGGTGAATTCTATACACCTGCGTGTGTTGTACGCACACTTGTAGAGGTGCTACAGCCATACAATGGCAGAGTTTATGACCCTTGTTGTGGTTCGGGTGGTATGTTTGTACAGAGTGCAAAATTCATTGAAAATCACAGTGGAAATATCAATGATATTTCTGTATATGGTCAGGATTCTAACCCATCAACATGGAAACTTGCACAGATGAACCTTGCTATTCGTGGAATTGATGCTGACCTTGGTACATATAACGCAGATACCTTCTTTAATGATTGTCACCCAACTCTTCGTGCAGATTATATTATGGCTAATCCTCCGTTTAATCTTTCTAACTGGGGTGCAGACAAGCTGACAGATGATGTTAGATGGCAGTATGGTATGCCACCTGCAGGTAATGCAAACTTTGCGTGGCTTCAGCACATGATTTACCACCTTGCACCAAACGGAAAAATTGGTATGGTTCTTGCTAATGGTTCGCTTTCTTCACAAAGTGGAGGTGAAGGTGAAATCAGAAAGAATATAGTAAATGCAGATTTGGTAGAGTGTATTGTTGCTATGCCATCTCAGCTTTTCTATACTACAGGTATTCCTGTATCACTTTGGTTTCTCTCTAAAAACAAAAAGCAAAAGGGTAAGACATTATTCATAGATGCTCGTAATATGGGAACTTTAGTTACTCGTAAGCTTCGTGAGCTTACAGACGAAGATATAGCAAAAATCGCCGATACATACAACGCTTTTTGCGATGGTACATTAGAAGATGAAAAAGGCTTCTGTGCAGTAGTTACCACAGAGGATATCGAAAAGCAGGATTATATTCTCACACCTGGTCGTTATGTAGGTATAGCAGAGCAAGAGGATGACGGTGAACCATTCGAAGAAAAAATGACACGACTCACAAGCGAGCTCTCAGAACTCTTTAAGAAGTCTCACGAGTTGGAGAAAGAAATACGAGAGAAACTGGGGGCGATTGGGTATGAAATATAATTGGTTAACTAAAACAGTTGGAGAGTTGACTTCATACATGGCAAAAGGTATACCACCTAAATATACGGAAAATGTCTCAGAAACCACGATATATGTATTAAATCAAAAATGTAATCGTGATTACAGGATATCTTATGAGTTATCTCGTTTACATGATACATCCATTAAAAAAGTTCCAGATGACAAAATGCTCAAAGCTGGTGATGTGTTAATTAATTCAACAGGAACAGGTACTGCAGGTAGAATTGCTCAGCTATTAGATGTTAATAAGCCTACTACTGTTGATGGACACATGATTATTATGCGTCCATCAAATGAAATCGATAGCTTGTATTACGGATATGCTTTAAAATCATATCGGTCTGAAATCGAATCGTTTGCAGAAGGTTCTACTGGACAGACAGAAATAAACAGACATAGACTATCGGAGGAAATAGCTATTACCTATCCAGATGATATTGAAGCACAAAAATGCATTGCTTCTATTTTACGCTCGTTGGATGAGAAGATTGAATTAAATAATGCAATAAACAATAATTTAGTAGCTTAAAATTCTATGGTTGAAACATCAATTTCGCCAGACATAAGTTTAGGTAATAAGTTATCTTTAATAGCAGATAATGATTTGTTTTCTGTAATATTATTTATAATCTGCAAAAATAATGGG
>JAXJTP010000011.1:0-3941 GCA_036309525.1 Acutalibacteraceae bacterium
CCCATTATTTTTGCAGATTATAAATAATATTACAGAAAACAAATCATTATCTGCTATTAAAGATAACTTATTACCTAAACTTATGTCTGGCGAAATTGATGTTTCAACCATAGAATTTTAAGCTACTAAATTATTGTTTATATTATTTAGTGATAACACTATGCTAGAAGCAAATTCCAAAATTCTCATAATTACAGAAGATGTGTCTTAAAAAAAATAAGTAATATTGCGTTAATAAGGAGGTCATACTATGCATTTTACTGAAGATATGTTTGAACAAGCAATAATAGAGCTGTTTCAAAATTTGGGCTATAGTCATATCTATGCACCAGATATGGAGCGTGATTATGGTAGCCCTGTGCTTGATAGTGTCCTTTTGGACAGCCTTGTAAAACTTAATAAAGGCTTGCCGATTGATGCAATAAATGATGCTATGGCTAAGCTGCGTGATTTTGACACAGGTAGCCTGCTTCAGAAAAATATGCAGTTTATGGATTATCTTCAGAATGGTGTGCCTGTAAAATATTTTGAAAAAGGCGAAGAACGCAGTTCCCTTGTATATCTTATCGATTATGAAAATATTTCTAATAACAGCTTTTATGTTGTAAATCAGTTTACATATATTGAAAATAGTAATAATCGCAGACCGGATGTTATTCTCTTTATTAATGGTTTACCTCTGGTTTTGATGGAGCTTAAAAGTCCGTCAAAAGACGAAGTGGGAGCAGAAAATGCTTACAAACAGATTCGCAACTATATGCTAGATATTCCGTCACTCTTTAACTACAATGCTATCTGTGTTATCAGTGACTTATCTACAAATAAAGCTGGTACCATAACATCTGGCTTTGACCGCTTTATGGAGTGGAAAAGTAAAGATGGCAAAGAAATAGATAACTCACTTATACAGTTCGAGACTTTTTATGAAGGATTATTCCAAAAAGAACGTTTACTTGATATCATCAAGAATTTTATCTGCTTTTCGGTAGATCAGGACAAGACTTTTAAGATTCTTGCAGGTTATCACCAATACTTTGCTGTGCGTAAAGCTGTAGAAAAAGCAAAAATAGCCACTGTTACAGATGGTAAGGGTGGTGTGTTCTGGCATACCCAAGGTAGTGGAAAATCGCTATCTATGGTTTTCTATGCTCATTTGTTGCAAGAGGTACTCGATAGTCCTACTATCGTTGTAATGACTGACCGAATCGACCTTGATGATCAGCTGTATTCTCAGTTTTCAAAATGTGCAAAGTTTTTGCGACAGACACCTGTTCAGGCTGAAAGTAAAGTACATTTGAAAGAACTGCTCGAGGGTAGAGTAGCAAACGGAATTTTCTTTACGACTATGTTTAAGTTTGAGGAAAGTGAAGAGCCACTCTCTACACGCAGAAATATTGTTGTTATGGCTGACGAGGCTCATCGTGGTCAATATGGCATGGAAGAGCGTGTTGTTATGACTGAGAATAAGCAGGGAGAAAAAGAAGCTAGGATTGTTGTCGGCAATGCCCGTATTATCCGTCAGGCTCTGCCTAACGCTACATATATCGGCTTTACAGGAACTCCTGTTTCTACAAAAGATCGTAACACCCGTGAAATCTTCGGTGAATACATAGACGTGTATGATATGACACAGGCTGTTATAGATGGTGCAACACGACCTGTTTATTATGAGAGCCGTGTTGTACATTTGAAACTAGATGAAAATACACTGAAACTTATTGATTCTACTTACGATATACTCGAACAACAGGCAGACTCAGTTACTGTTGAAAAGAGCAAGAAAATGCTCGGTCAGATGGAGAGTGTGCTTGGTGCAGAGTCAACAATTAAATCGTTAGTTGACGATATAGTTACTCACTACGAAAAAGAGCGTGCTAATCTGCTTACAGGTAAAGCCATGATTGTAGCTTACTCACGTCCAATTGCGATGAAAATATATCGTCGTTTAATAGAAGTAAGACCTGATTGGAAAGAAAAAGTTGGTGTTGTTATGACTAGTGGTAATAATGACCCTGAAGACTGGAAAGAAATTGTTGGTACAAGGGGTCACAAAGAAGAAATGGCTCGCAAATTTAAGGATAACAACGACCCAATGAAGATAGCTATTGTAGTAGATATGTGGCTGACAGGTTTTGATGTACCTTCACTTGCTACAATGTATGTGTACAAGCCTATGCATGGCTATAACCTTATGCAGGCTATAGCTCGTGTTAATCGTGTATTTAAAGACAAAGAAGGTGGACTTGTTGTTGACTATGTTGGAATAGCTAGTGCTTTGAAACAAGCTATGAAAGAATACACTGCTCGTGACCGTGCAAATTTCGGTGATATGGACATCTCAAAGACAGCGTACCCGAAATTCCAAGAAAAGCTGGAGGTTTGTCGTAGTTTATTCCACAGTTTTGATTACAGTGGTTTTATGAATGGCACAGCTTTAGTACGTGCCAGACTTATTGCTGATGGTGCTAACTTTGTTCTTGATGTTAGTGCAAAAGATCGCAAAGATTTATACCTTAAAGAAGCTATGCTTATGAAGCAGTCTTTGTCATTATGTTCAAGTATGACAAATGAAACTGAGCGTAGAGAAGCGGCATACTTTGAAGCTGTACGAGCAACTGTTATCAAGCTTACTTACGGTGGTAATGGAGGTAAGCCAATGTCGCTTACCGAGATAAACGCTCAAATTAACGAGTTACTCAAAGCAAGCATTCAGAGCGAAGGAGTAATCAGTTTGTTTGATAGCAGAACAGTTGGAGATAATTTTTCTCTGTTTGACCCAGCATTCCTAGAAGAAGTTTCAAAAATGAAGCAAAAAAACATTGCTGTAGAAATTTTGAAAAAACTGTTGGCTGAACAAGTGTCGTTATACAGACGAACTAACTTAGTGCAGTCACATAAGTTTTCTGAGCTGATAACTCGCATTATGAATGCTTACTATAACGGACATATCAGCAATGAAGAAGTTATCAAAGAGCTGTTAGATGCAGCTGAACAAATGATGAAAGACTATGTATCTGGTGAGCAACTAGGATTATCCCAGGAAGAATTAGCGTTTTATGACGCACTCACAAAACCTCAGGCTATCAAGGATATGTACGAAAATGAAGTCCTTGTAGAAATGACACGAGAACTTACCGAAATGCTTCGTAAAAACAGAACCATCGACTGGAATAAGAAAGAAACAGCCCGAGCAAAAATGCGTAAAATGGTTAAGCGACTTTTAAAAAAATACAAATACCCACCATAGCAATATGAAGACGCCATTGAAACTGTTATTGGGCAGTGCGAAATGTGGACAGATAATATGCCAGCATAATTATTTGATAAAATATTATAACTACGTTTCTTATATTTTTATAGATATAAGTAGTAGATACATACGATGTTTTTCTAATAAATATATGAAAAACATTTAACTCTCAGGTAGTATTTTTCGTTGAATTACGAGTCATCGCAAAAATCATCACTATATATGTAAGGTGTAAGTTTTGAAATCGGCTTTTTTATATTGAAAATGGTAAGCGTCAACTCAAGCACGCCTACCCATCCTTCTTTTAATGGGATATAATTCTCGTTAAAAGGAGGATTTTAAAAATGGCGACAAGAAGAACTAAAGAGGAAAAATTAAAATTAATAGCTGATTATGAGGCAAGTGGTCTATCTATGACAGAATGGTGTACTGCTAACAATATATCCAAATCAACATTTGCAGGCTGGATTCGTAATACAAATGTTGATATTAGAAAAGCTAAAAGTAAAGCAAAATTTGTTGAGGTTACACCACCAACAGGATTACAAGAGCAACTAGAACCACAAACGAGAAATACTGCTGGCATTACAGTTGAATATAAAGCATTTAAGATTACAATCCCTGCAAATATTGATATAGGAACATTGGAAAACATTTTAAAGGTGGTGCTACAAGCTGATGTTTGAATATA
>JAXJTP010000012.1:0-2090 GCA_036309525.1 Acutalibacteraceae bacterium
ACAAAAAGGACTATCACGCAAAAGTGATAGTCCTCATTATACTATTCCTCAATACTGAAGCTACTCAATATCTTACTTAATTCACCTGCAACATTATTCAACACTTCTACACTATCCATTACATCTCCCATCATACCATTTTGTACCATTGCCTCTTCTGATACTTCCTGTGTATTATTATTTACTTCATCTGCGATGTTTGATATTTTTTCAAGTGCGTCTTGTAATGATACTGTACCACTGGTTACTTCCTGCGTAATTGCTGCAACATTTGTCATCTCATCAGATACCTTTTCGATTTTCTTTTTAATATCAACAAAGCTTTCTTTTGCCTGATGAGCAAGCTCCATTCCTTCTTTTACAGAGTCATTACCTCTATCCATTAACTGAACAGATTCTACTATACTCTGTGATATATCATCAATAATTTTTCCTATTTCTTCTGCTGCATCTTTAGACTGATCTGCAAGTTTACCAACTTCATCTGCTACGACAGCAAAACCTTTACCTTGCTCACCTGCTCTTGCTGCCTCTATAGCCGCATTTAATGATAGTAAATTAGTCTGAGATGCAATATCTGCTATTAAATTAATTACATTACCGATATTGCTTGACATTCCTTCCAGTTCCTTAATCTTTTGATAGGTAGCTGAAACATTACTTTCAATTACGTCCATTTGGTTTACAACTATAGTAAGCTTTTCATCACCTTTAATGGCTTCATCCGCCGTCTCAGAAGCAACTTCTTTTACATTCATAATATTTCCGGCAATTTCTTCCATTCCCTGAGTGATTTCTTCTATCATGCTAGCATTTGTATGTGTTAATTCACTCTGACTTTGAGTACCTTGAACTGCTCTGCCCGCTTTTTCAGCTATATCCACAGCTTTGTCTTTGGTTCCTTCAGCTTTATCATTTAATGAATATGTAATCTTTGTAATCTCTTGTGAATTATTATTTGTTTCAAGTACCAAATCATGAATATTTTTCTTCATATTTTCCATAGAATTGGCAATCTTACCAATCTCATCTGTTCGCTTTAATAAGCTTTCTCTTACACGAACCGTAAGATTACCTGAACCCACTTCATTACAAAATGCGATTAATTCTGCAAATACTCTAAACAATATATTTATCAAAATAACCAATATAACGCATGAAATAATACAAATAGCTACCACCATTGGAATAGACGCAGCTCTCATACTATCTACTACAACGTCTATCTTCGTATTGTATATACCAACATCCATAGAACCATAAAGTTCACCATTTACATAAATAGGATACATTATGTCATATGTCCATGCCTGTTGGACATCAGCCCAAAAAGAGCTTGTCATAACTTCGCCCTTTGTTGCTGCCGGTACTGAATATCCTGTATCATCAGAATAGTTTTTACCTATTTTCTGCGTATCACTGTGTGCAATTGCTGTAACTGTTTTATCTATAACTATTGCATAAGCAATATATTCATTTTTAGCAGTCTTACTCTCTACAAATGCTTGAAGTTCCTCAACTGTTGCACCCTTTTCTATTAAAATTTCAGCCTGTGCCGCTATCTGTGAGTTCTCATTTATGAGCTGCTCTATCATAGCCTCTGAAATATTTTTTTTTGCAACATTAAAAGTTACAAGCAATACAAGCACAAATCCTACTAACATTATAAGTGCTGACGACAATGCAATTTTAATCTTTAATGAAAACGCCTTCATAAATACCACCTTCCTATAATGTCAAGCCCTAAATCATTGATTTTTCAGGCTTTTCTTTAAATATTTACCTCATAAAACAGAGCCAAAAGTGTATGACAGTCATTGTATCTTGTACTGAACAGTTAAAAGAGGGTGCAGTTTATAAAGCGTCCCTTTGTTTTGCTTTATAAAGACTATAAATCCTCTGTTAACTATGATGGTGAACCTTCCGTGTCTAATGGTATCGTGTACCAACTTCCTTCGTCCCACCTGCTCATACACCGAGTGCCCGCTAAGCTTTCTAACAGGGTCATTGCCCTACGGAGTGAACTACTGCAAGCTACAGCTTGAAGTGATATAATAAAGTTGTAACAGGAGTGGCTAATAAGATATAAT
>JAXJTP010000013.1:0-2665 GCA_036309525.1 Acutalibacteraceae bacterium
AACCTACTGTCTTTTTCTGGTGCGGGTGAAGGGACTTGAACCCCCACGTCTGCTGACACTAGAACCTAAATCTAGCGCGTCTGCCAATTCCGCCACACCCGCAAGTGTGTAATTAAGTTTGTTGTTGTTCCCTCACAACAGTTAAGAGTATATCATATAGTAGATTGTTTGTCAACACTTTTTTGAAAAAATATTAGATTTTTTCAAAGCTTTTTTCAAAGGCAGAAAAATAATAATCTCGAATTAAAGCTGTGCAAATTTATCCAGCTGTTAATCACCCTGAACTAACTGCTACAAAATAAATCTAATACAACCTACATATTATAGTGAATTTCAGATTAGTGCTTATGCTGTTGCTTTTACTAAAGCTTACGATAGAATAAAAAATTTATATAAATTTTACATAAAATATAATTGTCATTTCAATGATAATGTTATATAATATTACCAATACCCAATCAGGAGGTTATATATATGCTAAGTCAATTCAGAAAAACTAAAATCATTTGTACTATGGGCCCTGCAACCGATAACGACAAGGTGTTGCGTGCTTTAATTAAGGGTGGTATGAATGTAGCTAGAATAAATATGTCACACGGTACACACGAGGAGCAAAAGCAAAGAATAGATAAAATAAAGCAATTTAGAGAAGAGCTGAAAATGCCTGTTGCAATTTTGCTTGATACTAAGGGCCCTGAAATAAGAACAGGTCTTTTTAAGAATGGTAAGGAGCTTTTAAAGACAGGTCAGACCTTTACATTTACTACAAACGAATATGATGGTGACGAAAACTGCTGTTCAATCTCATTTAAGGGCTTGCCTAAGGATTTGAAAACAGGTGATAAAATATTGGTAGATGACGGATTAATCGAAATGGTTGTTCAGAATCTTACAGATACTGATATTGAATGTAAGGTTATTAATGAGGGCTATATTGCGTCAAGAAAGGGTATAAATGTACCTGGTGTAAGCCTTTCGTTGCCTTTTATAAGTGAAACAGATAAAGCTGACATCGCATTCGGCGTAGAGCAAGATTTAGATTTTATAGCTGCCTCATTTACACGTACACCAGAGGATATTTTCCAGCTAAGACACGAGCTTGCACTTAACAACTGCGATGATATGCGTATAATCGCTAAAATAGAAAACGAAGAGGGCGTACACAATATAGACGAAATTATAAGAGCCTCTGACGGTATTATGGTAGCAAGAGGTGATATGGGTGTTGAAATTCCTCTTCAGGATGTGCCTATAATTCAGAAAAGACTTATTAAAAAGGCTTACGCTGCCGGTAAGCAGGTAATTACAGCAACACAAATGCTTGACTCTATGATTAAAAACCCTCGTCCTACCCGTGCAGAAACTACCGACGTAGCAAATGCTATTTATGACGGTACAAGTGCTATTATGCTTAGTGGAGAAACTGCAGCAGGTGATTATCCTGTAGAGGCTTTGCATATAATGGACGTTATAGCAAGACGTACCGAGCGTGATATTGACTATGTAAGAAAATTCAGCAAAAGAGATATTACAGAGCGTCCTGACGTAACCTCTGCTATATCACACGCAACCTGTACAACAGCTCACGACCTAGGTGCTGTGGCTATTATGACAGTGTCTAAATCAGGCTTAACAGCAAGAGAAATTTCAAAATATCGTCCAGCGTGTCCTATTATTTGTGGTACAACCTCTTCTAAGGTACGACGTCAGATGAATTTGTCTTGGGGTGTTGTTCCTATTATGGTAGAGGAGCAGAAAAACACCGATGCACTTTTTGAGCATATTGTAAAGGTAGCACAGGAAGAAAATCTTGTAAAAACAGGCGACCTTGCAGTAATTACTGCTGGTATTCCATTAGGTGTATCAGGTACAACAAATATGCTTAAGGTTCACCTTGTAGGTGATGTATTAGTTACTGGTACATCTATAAATACAAGAAACTATTGTGGTCATCTTTGTGTTTGTGCAACAGAAAAGGAAGCACAGGCTAACTTTAATGCAGGCGATATTCTGGTTATCTCAAAAACAACCAATAATATTCTGCCACTTCTGAGAACAGCAGGTGGTATAATTACAGAGGAGGACGGAACCTCATCACACGCTGCTATTGTTGCAATGGCACTTGATAAGCCTGTAATTATAGGAGCTAAAAATGCAACCAAGCTGTTAAAAACAGGTACAATAGTTAAAATAGATGGTGCAAGAGGCTTAGTATTCAACGCTACAGGCAAAAACGGACCAGAGCTTTAATGCTTAAATCTATTAAATTTTAAGAGGCTATAAATGAATATTATAGATAAGCGTAAGCTTTGTAATGATGATACAATTCAAGTTACAGCACATGTTCTTAAACGATGTCGAGAGCGTAAGATAACCCTAGATGACATAATAAGATGTATTATGTACGGAGAAATTATATAAAGCTATCCTTCTGCACTTGTAATGGAATATAAAAAAGGAAATCCTATACATGTAGTTGCAGGTGTTGGTGATGGTAAATTATGGATTATAACAGCTTATTTTCCTAGGTCGTATCTGAAAACTCAAAACAACTGTCTATTTCTACTAATACGGGCAATTTCTTCCCGAAAAATACTCGAAATACGTCAGTATTTCTCCGTTTTTTCGCTCGAACTTGCCTCGTATTAGCGAAATATTCAGTAAT
>JAXJTP010000014.1:0-10871 GCA_036309525.1 Acutalibacteraceae bacterium
AATAAAAACTTTATTATAAATTAATGGTTTGTAAGAGTTGATATTTTAAGCTTATAATAAAAGCAAGTAAGACATCGACACATTATATGTGTCCCTTAAGAACACAAACCTAAGTTTATAAAAAACTAATTATATGCGATGTAATGCGTTGTACTCGTGTGTGCGTGAGCGACAGCTCACACCGACAAACCCAAATTTGCCCTACCCTATCAAAAATTCAACACACAAAAGAAAAAGCGATTATCAAACTGATAATCGCTTTAATTGTGTTGGCATCTTCCTATTTTTCCAGGCCGTTACCAGCCAAGTATTTTCGGCACTACTGAGCTTAACTTCTGTGTTCGGGATGGGAACAGGTGGACCCTCAGCGTCATCAATACCAACTATTAAATTGTGCTGTATTCTTACAGCTTTATTATTATAACATCAACTATAAACAAAAGTCAAGAGGTTTATAGTGTTTTTTATATTCTTTAAACAATTTTTTTGACAAAATTTTCTTTATATAGTTATATGTAGCCTTTTATACATCTAAAAAGCATTGTAAAAAACGACATTTTATGATAAAATTAATTTATGTAGTTTATTTGGTAAGTAACCTATATAAATGACTATTAAATAAAATAATTTTCTTTATTGAAAGGAATGGTTTTTTAATGTCACAGGTAGTAAGAATATTTGTGGAAAAGAAAAACGGCTTTGATGTTGAGGCTTCTCAGATTTTATGGGATTTAAAGAATAATCTTGGCTTAACATCACTAGAGGAGCTAAGACTTGTAAACCGTTATGATGTTTCTGGTTTATCAAGTGAAGAGCTTGAAAAGGCTAAAACAATAGTTTTTTCTGAGCCTAATCAGGACAATGTATATGACGAAACACTTCCTGTAGAGGACGGCTGGAAGGTTTTTGCTATGGAGTATCTTCCTGGTCAGTACGATCAGCGTGCAGACAGTGCTGCACAATGTGCTCAGCTACTTACACAGGGTGAGCGTCCTAATGTTTTAAGTGCAAAGGTTGTTGCTGTAAAGGGTAATATTACAGACGAGGAATTTGTTAAAATTCAAAACTATATGATTAACCCAGTAGAATCTCGTTTGGCTTCTATGGAAAAGCCAGAAACACTGGACATTCCAGTAGTTGCTCCTGACAAGGTTGCAGATGTTGAGGGCTTTATCACCTTCAGCGATGACGAAATGGCTGAGTATTACAGCTCAATGGGCTTTGCTATGACATTAAGCGACCTTAAATTCTGTCGTGATTACTTCAGAGATGAAGAAAAGCGTAACCCAACAGTTACAGAACTAAGAGTAATCGACACATATTGGTCAGACCATTGCAGACACACAACATTCCTTACAAGACTTGAAAAGATTGAAATAGAGAAAAGTGCTTTAACCTCTGTTATAGAGTCTGCTCTTGAGGAGTATTACAATGCAAGAGAAGAGGTTTATGGCAAAGACAGCGACAGAGATGTATCTTTAATGGATATGGCTCTTGCTGGTATGAAGCTACTAAGAAAAAGAGGTATGATTCCTGACCTTGATGTAAGCGATGAAATCAACGCTTGCTCAATCGAGGTTCCTGTAACAATAGACGGTGTTACAGAGCAGTGGCTTGTTCAGTTCAAGAACGAAACACATAACCACCCAACAGAAATCGAGCCATTTGGTGGTGCTGCTACTTGTCTTGGTGGTGCTATCCGTGACCCACTATCAGGTCGTTCTTATGTATATCAGGCTATGAGAGTTACAGGTAGTGGTGACCCAACAGTTGCATTCAAAGACACAATGCAGGGTAAGCTACCTAGCCGTAAGATTACAACAGGTGCTGCAGCTGGCTACAGCTCATACGGTAACCAGATTGGTCTTGCTACTGGTCAGGTTGTAGAGCTTTACGACCCAGGCTATGTTGCAAAGAGAATGGAAATCGGTGCTGTAATCGGTGCTTCTCCAAAGTCAAACGTTGTTCGTGGCGTTCCATCTGCTGGCGATGTTATCGTTCTTCTTGGTGGTAAAACAGGTCGTGACGGCTGTGGTGGTGCAACAGGCTCTTCAAAGGCACATACAGAGTCATCTATCGAAACCTGTGGTGCAGAGGTTCAGAAGGGTAACCCACCTACAGAGAGAAAAATTCAGCGTTTGTTCAGAAACAGTGCTGTTTCTACACTTATCAAGCGTTGTAACGACTTTGGTGCTGGTGGTGTTTGCGTAGCTATTGGTGAGCTTGCAGACGGTCTGTCAGTTGATTTAGACAAGGTAACAAAGAAATACGAGGGTCTTGACGGTACAGAGCTTGCAATTTCTGAGTCACAGGAAAGAATGGCTGTTGTACTAGAGGCTAAGGATGTAGATAAATTTATTGAGTACGCTCATACAGAAAACCTAGAGGCTACTGCTGTTGCAGTTGTTACAGAAAACCCAAGACTAACAATGACTTGGAAGGGCGACACAATAGTAAGCCTAAGCAGAGCATTCTTAAATACTAACGGTGTTACACAGGTTTCTCAGGCTTATATCACAGCTCCAAAGGCTGACGAAAACTATCGCACACAGGCTCCAAAGGCACTAGCTGGTATGAGCAAGGCAGAGGCATTCAAGGCTAACCTATCTCGTTTAGAGGTATGCTCACAAATCGGTCTTGGCGAAAGATTTGACGCTAGTATCGGTGCTGCTACTGTTATTATGCCATTCGGTGGTAAATATCAGCTTACTCCACAGGACGCTATGGCTGCTAAAATTCCACTAGAAAAGGGCGAAACTGACGACGCAACAGCAATGAGCTTTGGCTTTATCCCTGGTGTATCTCGTTGGTCACCATTCCACGGCTCTGCATTTGCAGTAGTTGAGTCACTTTCAAAGCTACTTGCAATCGGTGCAGACCCACTTACAGCAAGACTAACCTTCCAGGAGTATTTCGAAAGACTATACGATAAGGCTGAGCGTTGGGGCAAGCCTGCTGCTGCACTTCTAGGTGCTATGACAGCTCAGATTAACCTAGGTATTCCTTCAATCGGTGGTAAGGACAGTATGTCTGGCTCATTCGAGGATTTAGACGTACCACCAACACTTGTAAGCTTTGCAGTAGCAATGACAAAGGCTTCTAAGACAATTTCAGCAGAGTTCAAGAACGCTGGTTCAAAGGTACTTTACATTCCTGTACCTGTTAATAAAGAAACTCAAATGCCAATCTGGGACGACCTTAAGAAGATGTACAACGCTGTATATGCTCTGATGGCAGACGGTAAGGTGCTTTCTGCAAGCGTTGTTCGTGAGGGTGGTGCTGGTGCAACAGTTGCAAGAATGTGCTTTGGTAACAAGCTAGGCTTTACATTTGACCACGAGCTAACAGAGGAAGAGCTATTTGCTCCACTAAGTGGCTCATTAGTTGTAGAGCTTGCAGACGGTGCAGAGCTTGACAGCAATGTACTTGCTTATACACTAGGTACAACAACAGAAAGCCCTGTAATCGACCTTAAGTGTGCTACACTTGACATTGACGAGCTTGTAGAGGCTTGGACAGGTAAGCTAGAGAATGTATTTGCTACAAAGGCAGACTGCCCTAAGGTAGCTCACGATATTCCACTAACAACAGAGCACAGCAAGCTTTCACCAATGATTAAGGTTGCTAAGCCTAAGGTATTTATCCCTGTATTCCCTGGTACAAACTGTGAGGTTGACACAGCAAGAGCCTTCGAAAAGGCTGGTGCAGACCCTCAGCTACTAATCGTTAAGAACCTTACTCCAAACGACATTGAAGAAACAATTGCTCAGATGGAGAAGATGATTAAGGACTCACAGATGATTATGCTACCAGGTGGCTTTAGTGGTGGTGACGAGCCAGACGGTTCTGGTAAGTTTATAGCAACAACCTTCCGTAACCCTGTTATTGCTCAGGCTGTAACAGACCTACTAGAGAAGCGTGACGGCTTAATGCTTGGTATCTGTAACGGCTTCCAGGCTCTTATCAAGCTAGGCTTGGTTCCTTATGGTAAGATTACAGAAATCACAGAGGACTCTCCTACACTTACATTCAACACAATAGGCAGACATATCTCTCATATGGCTTATACACGTGTAACCTCTGTAAAATCTCCTTGGTTGTCACAGGTTAACGCTGGCGATGTATTCGCAGTACCTGTATCACACGGTGAGGGTAGATTTGTAGCAAACGACGCTGTATTACAGCAGTTAATCGCTAACGGTCAGGTTGCAACACAGTATGTAGACCTTAACGGTAAGCCATCAGACGACATCGCATTCAACCTGAATGGCTCTGTTTGTGCTATCGAGGGTATTACAAGCCCAGACGGTAGAGTATTCGGTAAAATGGGTCACTCAGAGCGTAAGGGTAACAACCTATATGCAAACGTACCATTTGAAAAGGATCAGAAAATCTTCGAAAGTGGCGTAGCTTACTTCAAGTAATTCATAAAAATAATAAAAGCCGACTTTATAGAAATATAAGGTCGGCTTTTTTGATTTGGTATGATATAAAAAGAAAACAGATACTATCTGAATAGTATCTGTTTATCGAAAGTTTAGCAAAATTTAAACCATTTTAAATTTTTAATCTATATGTTCTAACCCCTAAATATTCTATTCGATTTTTCTTGCTCACTTATTATTATCCTTTGCCGTATTAATAGAGGCAATTAAAATACGACGAATAGTACCACATTTGTTATATAGCTCAATAGCGTTCTCTCTGTTGAGAATACCAGATTTCACAAATAATGTAAGCCAATATTCTGTTTCGTAACATTCTTTCAAAGAAATTTGCAATTTTGCGATAAAGTCAGCTTTTCCGTGAGCGTAATTTGCTTCGTGTATATTTGCACCTATACTTGTCGCAGAGCGTTCTAACTGATTTACAAGCGAGTAATGCCCTTTGATTGTTTCGCATAGCTTTATAATGTTAACTGCAAAATCTATAGATAAATCAGCAAGTTTGTTTTCTTTCAATTTAATCACCTCGGTGAACACTGTAGTATATTTAATGAAATATTGCTACGCAATATGAAATAATCCTATCGGATTATGAAATATTTTGCCTTAATGGCAAAATGTGAAATAAAATTTGCCCATATTCGCTTTAGCGAATATTTCACATTTGCGAAGCAAATATTTCATAGCGAAGCTATTTCACTTGCCTGTGAGGCAAATTTCATTGAAAAACACCTACATTTGTCTACGACAAATGTAGGTGTTTTTCTGGTGGGAGATGGTGGATTCGAACCACCGAAGGCATAGCCAGCAGATTTACAGTCTGTCCCCTTTGGCCACTCGGGAAATCTCCCATATTAAATTGGAGCTGGTGGACGGACTCGAACCCCCGACCTGCTGATTACAAATCAGCTGCTCTACCAACTGAGCTACACCAGCTTATGTGTTTTTCACAGCTTCATTATTCTAACACATATATCTGATATTGTCAACACTTTTTCAAAACTTTTTTCAAATTTCTTAAAAATTTTTGCTATTATCAAAATAGAAATAAAAGCTGTCATTCAATTTGAAATGATTATAGCATATTCAATATTAAAACACAATACCTATTTTTATAAAGCCTCAAGCCTCACTATCCCAAACCAACTCAAATTTAAAGCCTGTTAAGCCACTTTTTGTTACTGCGTTCTTAAAATTGTCAGAAACGAATGGGCGTTTTAATGGCTCGTCCTTTAATTTAAAAAGGTCTGCTGTGGGTAACTTATCAGTATCAAAAACGTATTCAGAAAATCTCATTATTCTTTTTCCGTCTCTAAAGGTTTTGTAGGTTGATTTTTCGTAGTCAATACAATCTATTACATTGGTAACATTTATTGCATAGAATTTACCCACATTGCAAGCTAAAGACAATATTTCTGCATTTCCATTCAAAAAATTCTTTAAAACAGAAACTGCTTTTTCGTCAAAAACTGGAATATGAGATAAAAAGCCAGGTGTATTACTAAAGGCTCTTTTACGGCTATGCATAGGCTCTACCCTTAGTGGTGTCCAATTATTTATTTTGCTTCTTCCGTCAAACGATTGCATTAAATCTAAATCAAAATAACCACAGCTTGCTAAATTTTCGTAGTGGTCAACATCGCAATCCAGCTTCCAGATTTTCATATAAAAAGCACCTCTCTTTAATTGTTTTGCTATAGCCTTTAGTGTAGCAATATTTTCAGCAAAAGCAAGCCTCTGTCCTGCACTATTCAATGATTTAAAAATCTATTTTCTATACCTTAACAAGCTCAAAACCCACCACACAGGCATTAAAAGCTGTGTGGTGGGTTTGTTTAAGCTGTTTATTTACTCATAATAAACAGTAGCTATAGCCTTAATTATTCCTCACGGAACTTTTTAGGCTCAGACTCGTATACATTGTTGCCCTTGCTGTCAATAACAACGATACAAGGGAAATTCTCGATAGTATATCTTCTGATTGCCTCTGTACCTAGATCCTCGTAGCAAAGAAGCTCCTCAGCCTTGATACTTTTTGCTATAAGAGCAGCTGCACCACCAATAGCGGCAAAGTATACACCCTTATTTCTTACAATAGCGTCAATTACATCCTGATTTCTTGCACCCTTACCAATCATACCCTTTAAACCTAAATCCATAAGAGTTGGAGCATACTTGTCCATTCTGTAGCTTGATGTAGGGCCAGCAGGGCCTACTGCGTAGCCTGGCTTTGCAGGTGCAGGGCCTACATAATAAATGATTTCGCCCTTAATATCAACAGGGAACTCCTCGCCCTTCTGAGCTAGCTCATATAGTCTTTTGTGAGCTGCATCTCTACCTGTGATGATTGTTCCTGAAAGAAGTACACTGTCGCCAGCGTTTAGATTTGCTATATCTTCATCTGTGATTGGTAGTGTAATATTTTTTACTGCCATTGTTGTACTCCTCCTTTATTATATTGTTGCAGACTTATGTCTTGCAGCGTGGCAACAAATGTTTACAGCTACTGGCATACCTGCAATATGTGTTGGATATGTTTCAATGTTTACACCCAAAGCTGTTGTTGTACCACCAAGACCAGCAGGGCCAAAGCCCATTTTGTTGATTTGCTCAAGAAGCTGTTCTTCCATCTCTGCATATCTTGGGTCTGGGTTGCTTGTGTTGATTGCTCTGAATGTAGCCTTTTTAGCAAGCTGTGCAGCCTTCTCAAAGGTACCACCAATACCTACACCTACTACCATAGGAGGGCATGGGTTAGGGCCAGCTGTTCTTACTGTATCAAGAACAAAGTCAATTACACCCTGTACACCGTAAGAAGGAGTAATCATTTTGATAGCAGACATATTCTCGCTACCAAAGCCCTTACCACCAGCAACTATTGAAATCTTGTCGCCAGGTACGATTTCTGTGTGAATGATTGCAGGTGTATTATCCTTTGTGTTGATTCTGTCGAATACAGGATCATTTACAACAGACTTTCTTAGATAGCCCTCTTTGTAAGCCTGTCTTACACCATTTTCAACAGCTGTTTTAAAGCTACCGTCTTCGATAACAACCTTGTCACCATACTTAACAAAAAGTACAGCCATACCTGTATCCTGACAGATAGGTATTCTCTCTTCGGCTGCGATTTTGTTGTTTTCCATTAGCTGACAAAGAACCTGCTTACCAACCTCTGACTTCTCTTTGTCGTAGGATGCCTTTAAAGCGTCTGAAATATCTTCGCCAATGTAGTAGTTACAATCCATAAAAAGCTGTTTAACAGTTTCTGTAACTGTTTCTGCTTTAATCTTTCTGAACTCCATAAGTTTTTACCTCTTTTATTAAAAAATTAGTACTTTAATTATAGAATAATTATTGAAATATTGCAAGTAATCTACATAAACTGATGAATAAATTTCTTACAAAAAATGTAACATCACTGTTGACAAGAATTTAATTTTATATTATAATCCGAATGACAAGAAAAGTTGTCAACCATAAAAAGGGGTATGTTTATGATAGGATATGTTAAGGGCTATAATATTTCTAATATAACAGAAAAGAAAGCAAATAAAAAGGATTTTGGAGCTGGTATAGATAGCGTTGTATCAATTGAAGCACTACGCAAAAATATACTTAATGTTTTAAAAGATAAAGGCAAGGTATACGGATTATATAAAAAGAAGGAGCTTGTTGCCTGCTACATATTCAAAAAAGAAAAAACAACCAACTCAGAGCTTATTAAGCCAGCTGTAATCAATCTTACTGAGGATAATCTTTTAAAAATTGTACAGGGAAAAATTGATGAGGCAAGTACAGAAGAAAATAGCGACATATTAAAAAATGAAGAAATAGCTGTGTTCAGATTTTCTGAAGGCTATGTATCACCACAGCACACAGCTGTAACAGAGCAATTTGAGAAGGCTATACTTAATGAGCTGAAGGAATATATTCTTTTGGGTGAGGTTAAGGCTGTTGTTTGGGGAGAAAACATTTTAGTTTCTACCCAAATTAACGCAGGTTCCTTAGGCTCTATAAACGGATTAGCAATTGGTATTGCTATGGGCTTTATGTTTGGTATGATATTTGACAATCTTGCAATGGGTATTAGTCTTGGATTGATATGGTCATTAGCATTTGGTACATTGTTTAAATCAACAGAAACACAAGCCAACAAGGGTAATACAACAGATAACAGCAATACAGATAATAATACAAACAATAAATAAAAATAATCTCAGCCATAGCATTTATAATGCTGTAGCTGAGATTTTATTTTTATAAGCTATTAAATTTCAATAGTGCTGATAGACTCAAACTCTTTTACAATTTCCTTAGAAGGCTTTTTGCTTATTAGTGAAACAACAACATTAACAAGCATTGCAAGAGCAAAGCCAAGTACCAACGAATAAAGACCAGTAGCCTTGTATAGAGTTTCTCCATTTACAAGTGGAATGTAGTCCCAAACGATTACTGTTAAAGCACCAGTAGCCATACCACTTATAGCACCTGCAAGGGTTGAACGCTTCCAGTATAGTGCAAGCAAAATAACAGGGCCAAATGCAGAGCCAAAGCCAGCCCAAGCGTCTGAAACAAGAGCCATAATACTAGACTTTGGATTTAAAGCAATAAGGAATGCAATAATAGCAACAACTATAACTGCAATTCTACCTACATTCAATGCACTCTTTTCGCTTGCTTCCTTTTTAATAGCACCCTTATACATATCCTCTGAAACAGCTGAGGCTGTAACAAGTAGCTGGCTGTCAGCAGTAGACATAATAGCAGCAAGAATACCACATAGGAATATACCACCAATAAATACAAGCACATAGTTATTAGAGAAGAACTGCTGAATTACACGTATAAACGCTGTTTCGCTTGTAGCTGTATCAAGAGTTGTTGTTAAATAGCCTCTTGCTACTAAGCCGATTGCACAAGATGCAACAAGTGAAATTATAACCCATACAATAGCAATTGTTCTTGATTTTTTAACCTCTGCGTCGCTCTTAACAGCCATAAATCTTATAAGAATATGTGGCATACCAAAGTAACCAAGACCCCAGGCAAGGTTTGAAATTACAGATATAGCCGAGGTTGTTGAGCCGTCTTCATTTTTGAAAAAGCTTAAATAGTTTGCAGGATTTGTTACTCCGTTTGTAGTAAGAGCCTCTGAAAAGCTTGTATTATATGTAAGTGCAAGATATGCAAATATAGGCACAAACAAAATAGCAACAAGCATTAACAAGCCCTGAATAAAGTCTGTATAGCATACAGCCTTAAAGCCACCCATAAAGGTATAAACAAGAATTACTACTGCTGCTATAATCAAGCCAATAGTATAAACCTTGCTGTAGTTTTCATCTGTTCCAAAAAGTGTTGCAAATAGCTTTGCACCAGAGCTGAATGCAGACGCTGTGTAAACAGTAAAGAAAACAGCAATAATAACAGCTGATACTATTTTGATTATTCCCTTATCGTCACGATAACGATTCTGGAAAAAGCTTGGTATTGTTAAAGAATTACCTGCTACAATTGTATATTTTCTTAGTCTTGATGAAACTATGTACCAGTTTAAAATGGTACCAATAAGTAAGCCTATAGCAATCCACGCTTCGCCTGTACCAGCAAGATATACAGAGCCTGGTAAGCCCATAAGCAACCAGCCACTCATATCAGAAGCCTGTGCTGAAAGTGCAGCTGTCCAACCACCAAGATTTCTTCCACCTAAGAAGTAATCTTCGTTGTTTTTTGTACCCTTAGCAGATACTGCACCTATAATAATCATCATAACCATATACGCTGCAAATGCACTAAGGATAATTACATTATTCGTATTCATAATCTACTCTCCTCCTCTTTATAATTTTACAAATACTCTTTTAATATAACAAAAAATTACATATTTATCAAGTGAAGAAACCAAGTATTGGAGCAATAAACAATCTTTGCGTTAATTTATTATACAGAATATATGTTTTAAGGCATTTTTTATTAGGATTTATTTTTTATTGACAAATTTGGGTTTGTCGGTGTGAGCTGTCGCTCACACACACGAGTACAACGCATTACATCGCATATAATTAGTTTTTTATAAACTTAGGTTTGTGTTTTTAAGGGACACATATAATGTGTCGATGTCTTACTTGCTTTTATTATAAGCTTAAAATATCAACTCTTACAAACCATTAATTTATAATAAAGTTTTTATTATTTAATAGTACTCAAGCCGTACGGGCTCTTACTTTCTTGCAAAAGAAAGTAAGCAAAGATTGTAAGGGAGGGAATTTCGAAATCCCCTCCCTTAACCCTCCCCACCCGACCAAAGGGGGGACTTCGCCCCCCCTTATGGAATCCCCCACGCTTAGTCAAACTATTTCTACGTTCGAAGTGAGAATGGTTTGGTTATCTAGTTTGTGCGTAACTGCTCGACAAACCCAAATT
>JAXJTP010000015.1:0-31949 GCA_036309525.1 Acutalibacteraceae bacterium
AGTTTAATCAAAACTTTTAAGCTGTCTTTCCTCTGGTGTGAGCGTTAGCTCACACTGACAAACCCAAATTTATCTATCTTTTATTTAATCTGCTACCTGCAATAAATAATTGGAGGTTTCTAATGACAAAAAAAGAAGATAAATTCTGTTGTTATTACTCATCTAATGGCAACGCAAGGCTGTCAGCTGTTATGGCTGGTTATATGAATAATCCAGAGCAGTCGGGTCAGCAGTTGCTAATGAGAAACGATGTTGTTGAAAGGGTTAAAAAATATAGAAATACACGCTTTGAGGATTTACGCTTTATGGCTTTGCTTGGCTATGAACGTTTAGCCTTTGGTAGTGTGGCAGATTGTATTCAGCTTTTATATATGGATAAGCCCGACCTTCAAACCTTAGAGGCGATGGATCTGTATATGATTTCTGAAATCAAAAGACCAAAGGACGGTGCAATGGAGATTAAATTTTTTGACAGACTTAAAGCACTTGAAAAGCTAAGTGAGGCTCAGCAAGCCTCAGCCGAAAATAGTCTACCGTTTTATAAGGCACTTGAGAATAGTGCAGAGATATTAAACTGTTATGGGGTGGCAGTAAATGACACCGACTAGGTTTTCACCAAAGCAATTACAGTTGCTTAGCTGGTGGTGTAAGGGCAGTAAATATTGTGATTATGACGCTGTAATATGTGACGGTGCAGTAAGAAGTGGTAAAACAATGTGTATGAGTATTTCGTTTGTGTCATGGGCATTTTACAGATTTAATAATGGTAGCTTTGCACTTTGTGGAAAGACAATACGTTCTTTAAAAAGAAATGTTATAACACCAATGCTATCTATGCTAAAGGAAATGGGCTTTGAATGTACCGAAAAGCTGTCACAGAATTTGCTGGAAATTTCACTTAATGGTAAATCAAACAGGTTTTATTTATTTGGTGGTAAGGATGAGTCGTCAGCTTCGCTTATTCAGGGTATGACATTATGTGGTGTGCTTTTTGACGAGGTTGCATTAATGCCTAAATCCTTTGTTGAGCAGGCTGTTGCAAGGTGCTCGGTAAATGGCAGTAAATTCTGGTTTAACTGTAACCCTGAATATCCACAGCATTGGTTCAGAGTTGAATGGATTTTGGGTAGAAAGCGTAAAAATGCTTTGTATCTTCATTTTACTATGGACGATAACCCGTCACTTTCTGAAAAAATGAAGGAACGCTACAAGGCTCTTTATAGTGGTGCGTTTTATGAAAGATTTATTCTAGGAAAGTGGGCGAGTGCCGAGGGCTGTGTGTATCCGTTTATGAAGGATAGTATGTTTGTTGATGTGCCGAAAAAAGCCTTTGAAAAATATGCAGTAAGCTGTGATTATGGCACTGTAAACCCTGCTTCGTTTGGCTTGTGGGGTTATACAGATGGTGTGTGGTACAGAATAGATGAATATTATTATGACTCTAAAAAAGAGGGTATTCAGCGTACTGACGAGGAGCATTATAAGGCACTTGAAGAGCTTACAAAGGGAAAAAGGATTGAAACCGTAGTAGTAGATCCGTCTGCTGCAAGTTTTATTCAGACTATACGCAGACACAGTAAATTTACAGTAACACCAGCAAAAAACAATGTTATAGACGGTATAAGAAAGGTGTCTACATTACTGAAAAATGGTAGTGTAAAAATATGTAGCTGTTGTAGTGACAGTATAAGAGAATTTGGCTTATATAGATGGCACACAGGTGGTATAGATGCTCCTGTTAAAGAAAATGACCACGCAATGGACGATATAAGATACTTTGTAACTACTGTTGTGTCAAAGCCACAGCAGGAATTTGTGGCAATAGCCTCACCACGATTTTAAAGGGGGTATTATTTGAAATTTTTTAATAAAAAAGATAAGAAAAACAATATTCAGCCAAGGGTTGCACAAACTGTAACAGGATATAGCTTTAATAATCCGTTTAATGCTTTTAATAGCTATATTCCACTGAATAATTCACAGCATTTACTTTATGCCTCGTTAAGAGAGGCTATACCGATTATAGATTCTGCTATAAATAAGCTTGTAAGATTGCTGGGTATGTTTGAGGTTAAAACAGGCAATAAAAGAGTAGATCAGGAGCTTCAGCATTTTCTTGATAATATAAAAACAGGAGGTAATAACACAGGCTTTAAATGCTTTATAAGCAGTTATTTTGACAGCCTGCTTACCTATGGTACAGCTGTTGCAGAGATTGTTCCTTATAAGGATTATAGTGGGATTTATGGTGTGTATAATGCAAATAATGAGGATATTCTTTTACAGTCTAAGCCTGATAACCCGTTTGAGCTTGAGGTGTGTGTACGAGATAGCAACGGCAGTGTGCAGGCTGTAAAAAATCAAAATCTAATTTTGATTACCTCGCTTAATCCACAGCCAGACAAAATTGGTGGAACCTCTATTTTACAGGGATTGCCATTTGTTAGTGATATATTGCTTAAAATCTTTACATCAATAGGTCAAAACTGGGAGAGAGCTGGTAATATACGCTATGCAGTTACATATAACCCACCAAATGACGGAACAGATGGTGTATATACACAACAGCGTGCAGAAATGATAGCAAGCGAATGGAGCAAAGCTATGCAGGGTGGTGGAGTGTCTGACTTTGTTGCTGTTGGTGACGTTAATATAAAGGTTATCGGTGCTGATAATCAGATTTTAGATTGTCAGACACCAGGCAGACTGATACTTGAGCAGATAGTTTCAAAGCTTAGCATACCACCGTTTTTGCTTGGTTTATCGTGGAGCAGTACAGAAAGAATGTCATCACAGCAGGCAGACATTCTTACAAGTGAGCTTGAGCATTACAGGTATTTGCTTAACCCTGTTATCAGCAAGCTATGTAGTATGTGGCTTGCTATGAATGGCTACAGCACACAGCACGAAATTTTATGGAGCAATATTAATTTACAGGATGAGGTAGAGCTTGCGAATGCAAGGCTTATTAACTCACAGGCAGAACAGCTTGAAAACAATAAGGAGTGATGATTTGAGCGAAATAATAAAGAGTAAGGGAGAAGTAATTAAGCAAAGCAACGCTTTAACAAGTGACGAGCTTAATTTGATTAATACATACACAAGACGACAATACAATGCTGATGAGCTATATGCTTTTAATGTAGTGCTTTGCGATAATGAAATAGACAGGGATAATGAGGCATTTTCAGTTAATGCACTAAATCAGCTAAGTACATTATTTGTAGGTAAAACAGGTATAGCAAATCATAACCCTACAGCCGAAAACCAGACAGCAAGAATTTTTGCGTGTAGCGTTGAGAGTGTACAGGGGAGAAAAACCTCCTATGGTGGTGACTATTACAGGCTTGTTGCAAGAGCGTATATGCCTGTAAATGAATTCACACAAAAGGATATACAGCTTATTGAGTCTGGTATTAAAAAGGAGGTAAGCGTTGGTTGCAGTGTAGACGAGGTTTTATGCAGTGTATGTGGTGCAAATATAAGACTTACCCACTGTGAGCATTACAAGGGTGAGGGTGGCTGTTACTACATACTTAATACTGTATCAGACGCTTATGAATGGTCGTTTGTAGCTGTGCCAAGCCAGCGTGAAGCAGGTGTTATCAAAAATTACAGTGTAAATGACCCTGACAGGGAGGTAAAAATGGAAAATATCATAGGCGAGATTAAAAAGGGTAATTACAAGGCTTTAAACAGCAGTAATGCAGAATATCTTGCAGAGTATATAAAACAGCTTGAAATTACAGCCGAATATGGTAAGGCTTTCAGAGAAAATCTTGAAAGGGAATATATAAGATACTGTGGACTTTGCCTTGAAAATAGCAATGCAGATATGCTGAGCACAGTTGCAAAAAAGCTGACACTACAGGAGCTTGAGCATTTTGTGCTTATGTATAAGAGCAAGGTTGAGGGTATCAACCACATAAAGCCACAGCTTTATGTAGAGCATACAAATAGCAGTGAAAATGGTACAGAAAATATGTACAGCTACACTGCAAATATAAATAATCAATATAACATTTAAAATAACAGGAGGAAGATAATATGAAAATTGATTTTAAGGGCTTTAACGAAAAGGTGCTTACACTTGAGTGTGACAGCACAGTAACAACAGCAAACCAGTGGGTAGAGCTAAGCGAAAATGGCAAGGTAAGACAGGCAAGCGAAAATTCACCACTTACAGGTGTTACAGTAAATAGTCGTAACGGCTATTGTGGTGTAATGCTTTCTGGTGTGGTAACAGCACAGTGTACAGGTGAAATTCCACTTGGCTATACAAGCCTTGTTTATACAGCAGATGGTATTGCACATAGCAGTGCAGGTAGACAGCACCTTGTACTTAGTGCAACCGATAGTACAGTAACATTTGTACTTTAATTTAATTATATTTTAACGGAGGTATTTAATTATGGAATTATATAAGACAATTAGCATTGATAAAAATATGTACAACAGAAAGGGTAAAAGCTTTAGTCAGGTGCTGGAGGAGCTTGACCCTAGTGAGAATTATAAGAATACACCACTAGAAAAGCTTGACGCATTCGGCAGACAGCTTAAACGCTTCGACATAAAGGTTAGTGGAGCAGACTCCGACAGAGTTGAAAAGTTTTTCCAGACCTCAAGCTCAGCTGTGTTATTCCCAGAATATGTAAGCAGAGCAATTAAGGTAGGTATGGAATATGCTGATGTATTACCAGATATTACAGCTACCTTTACAAAAATTGATGGTATGGATTACAGAAGCATTGTTTCTGACCCTGAATCTGATATGAAGGAGCTGAAGGTAGTAAGCGAGGGTGCTATGCTACCAAGCACAGTTATTAAAACTCAGGAAAATCTTGTTAAGCTATTAAAAAGAGGCAGAATGCTGGTTTCGAGCTATGAGGCACTTCGTTTTCAGAGATTAGATTTGTTTACAGTTACTCTGAAGCAGATTGGTGCATATATCGCACGTACTCAGCTTGCAGACGCTGTTGAGGTGCTTGTAAATGGCGATGGTAACGACAACCCTGCTATTACTATCGAGGTAGCTGAAACGGGTGTTATTACATATAACGACCTTCTTAAGCTTTGGACAACTCTATCTCCATACGAGCTTAACACATTGCTTGTTCCAACAGCGATGATGGAAAAAATTCTTGCAATGCCAGAAATGCAGGATTCACAGGCAACTCTTGATTTTCACGGTACAGGCAGAATGATTACACCAATGGGTGCAAAGCTTATTCACGTGCCTACACTTAGCAGTGATAAAATTATCGGCTTAGATAAAACCTGTGCTTTAGAGCTTGTACAGTCGGGCGATGTAATGGTTGATTATGATAAGCTTATCGACCGTCAGCTAGAGCGTGCTACTATAAGTGTTATCAGTGGCTTTGCAAAGGTGTTTAACGACGCTTGTGTTGTACTGAAGGTGTAATGTATGAACTATCAGCAGGTGTTTCAACGCTTTATAGAGCTTGCTAAACTTACAGAGAATGAAGCTGAGCAATACAGGTGGCTTTGTAATAATGCAGTAGAGGAGTTTGAAGAAATGCTTGTTAAGGGTATTGATAAAGAGGCTTGCAGTGGTAGATTGTCTGCCACTGCAAGTGCAATAGCCTTTTACAGGTATTCTGTTATTTCGCAGGGCTGTAATGTAAACAGCGTAAAGGCTGGCGATTTAACAGTAAATTGCACACCTTTAAAGCAATATGCAAGCGAATATTTAAGTCAGTGTATGAAAAGCATTGCACCATATATTAAAGACAGCAGTTTTATATTCAGAGGTGTAAAAACAGATGATTTACAATTCGGTTTGTAATGCAATAAACATACTTGGGGCAGAATGTGTTTTAAAAGAATATAACGGTGAGGGTGCTTGTGTAGTAAAAGGAATTTTACATCCCATAAAAAACAGAGCAAAAGAAAATGGTGGAATAAACCATACTGCAATGGGTTGTGTAGATAATTCTGACTATAATTTTTTGTTCAATATTCCAGATAAAGGCATAAGCCTTGAAAATGCATTTGTATATGTACATAACAGGCATTTCTGGATTAAGGAATATAAAATCCTTTACTTTAAAGATAAACCACTATACGCACAGGCTACAATTCTGCCCTATGAAAAGGAGTGATGACTATAAAGACAACAGAGGTATTAAATAAGCTTTTAGAAAATCTTAGCACAGCTGTTGATAATACGGATTTTTCAATTTATTTTCCAAATAGTAGGCTATCTGTACCACTAAGAGAAAAATACAGTGCAACAATAGGTGTAAAAAGTGAGTCTGTAGCCTTAGAGGGCAGTCAGCAAAGTGTATTTTATATAGAGCTTTTATCACCAATTGATAAAAACGGAGAAGCTACCTTTGCAAAGGCTGTTGAAATATCATCTGAGTTACTAGCTATGGATATATCAGGCTTTCAGGGCTGTGTAATTGGTGATATGGAATATATATCAGCTCAAAGAGCCTTTAAAATAACAATTACCTTCACAACAGAAAATATATCAGATAAGGATATATCTGTGATTAAAAATGATAGCCTGTATAGCTGTGCACTTATAAGCGAAAGAGCATTTTATACAGCCTGTGATATTAAGGTGTATGGTCAATCAAAGCCTATTGATACAGTTTTATCTGCATATGAATACATACTTGTTATAAGAGCTAACAATACAGCAGAGCTACCACAAAAGGGCTTTGAGATTAAAAGCAGTAGATATAAATATCTTGGTTGCATTGTTCAGAGCGAGGAATGTGGTAGAGGCTTCACAGATTATAAGATTATATCAAAAAAGAGGGTGAAGCTATGAAGCACGGTGTTATGCGTTTTATGGGCTATACACTTCATCACAATCCCCATACGTTACAGGTAATAAGCAATGCTAATTTGTCGCAATACTTTATACCAGAATTTACAGAGGTTACTGAAAGTATGGGGAATAAGGCTACAGTAGTAAAGGGTGAGGGAGCTTTCTATGGTGAAAACGCTTTTGAACAGTTTGCTGAGCTAAAACAGCTTTCAAAGGCTCATAAAGCAGGTGTGCTTAGTGTGAGTGGTATAAATCCCTTTTACGCCTATCTTTCAGAGCTTAAGCTTAAATGCACACCTGTTGATGATTATGTAGAATATTCATTCACATTTATAGAAAGTGCTGATTATAAATATCAGGAAAACATCACTGCACCAAATAGATATGCTGTAAAACAGGGTGAGGATTTGTGGGATATATCCTGTAGGCTGAATATTCCTATAGAAAGACTGATTAGTTTGAATTTACAGCTGAAAAACACCTATGATTTATCAGAAGGAGATGTGATAAGGATTAATGATATTTGAATTTACTGATACAGAGGGAAGGCTTATAAGGCTTTATAAGCCAACCTATATGAAAATAAATTTAAGCCTGTCAGATTATGCTGATACACTGATTGCTGTATTCAAAGGAAGCACAGAATTTTCTACCTTTAAATATTTAAAGGTGATATTCGATGAAAAAATTATATTTACAGGTGTTGTAGATAGTATTACAAATTCTGTTGATGATAAGGGACGAAGCTTTACTGTGAATTGCAGAAGTATGCTTGCTTGTCTGCTTGATAATCATATTCAACCACAGAACATTCAGAATATTACAGATGAAATATTATACGAAAGATTTTTAAAGCCTTTAAAAATCGGTATAAACAGCATTAGCAACAAATTTTGTTCAGGTGTTATAAATGTTGGTAAGGGTACAAATATTTATACTATTTTAAAGGAATATTCCTCAAAGGTGTTTTCTGCTACTCCATATATAAGCTCTGGTGGTGTAGTAAGCTTAAACGGAGAAATAAACAGCAATAGCTTTTACTTCTCTAATCTTAATAATCCACTTACAACAAATAGCTATTATTGTAAAAGCATTTTGCTGGAAAATAACCGTAAAGAGTTAATTTCTAAGGTGTATGTTAAAAACAGTACCAACGAAACAGGCTATAATTTTATTGTTGAGAATGAAAATGCTGTAAATAATGGCGTTGAGCGTGTAAGATACCTTGATGCTACACCGAATAGTGGTAATTGTATTTATGATGCAAATAGAATGATATACGAAAGCAACAGCAAAGGTCTTGTATGTACAATTAAGGTTCCTTGCTTGGTATACAATCCTATAGGAGGTACAGCTGTTGTTAATATGGACGGAAGGGCTTTTGAAAATCTGATAATAGCCTCAGCCTCATATACATACAGTGTTAATGGAATAGAAAGCGAAATAAAAATGTATAGGAAGTGATAATTAATGGCAGATAGCTCAAAGGCAGAGTTTGCACAGATAGCAAGCACAAACAATAGCGAGGTTTCAACAAATGGTGGTGTACCCTATGTAAATATACCAGTGCTTTCTCCATATGGTATTGTTGCAGTACCACCAAAGGGGACAAGGGCTGTAGTATTGCCAACAGGAGATACAGCAGTTTGCTTAGGTGTACCACAAACTGTTAAGGATTTAAAGGAGGGAGAGATAATGCTCTTTTCATCGGGAGGAGCATCTATAATTCTGAAAAATAACGGTAAGGTGCTTATCAACGGAAAAGAGATGTAATATGGATACAGCTATAAATAATGGAGATTTCAAACTAAATGAACAGGGTAAACCATATTTAATTAATGCTATAGAGGAAACAATACAACGCTGTAAAATTCTGCTTACTGTAAAGCAGGGTAGCTTTTGTTATAATCAGGCATTAGGTAGCAACCTGCATTTGCTTGATAAAAACAGCGAAAACCTACAGGGGAATGCTTTACTACTTGTGAAAGAAGCATTAATTTCGTTGAAGCAGGTAACAGTATGCAGTGTTGAAGCAGTTACAGCTAGTGATAGCATTATACTTAAAATAAAAATAAAGGCTTATGAACAGCCTGCATATATGGAGGTGACTGTATAATGAATGATTATGAGTCTATTGTAGAAGCAATGAGGGCAGATTTTATTGAAAAGGCAGGCTATTCACCAGATGAGGCATCAGATATTGGAATAAGAATCAGAGTGCTTGCAGGTGAGCTTTATAATATCAATACCTATCTTGAATGGATAAAAAGACAGGTGTTTCCACAGACAGCACAGGGAGAATA
This sequence comes from Acutalibacteraceae bacterium, assembly GCA_036309525.1. GTDB lineage: Bacteria > Bacillota > Clostridia > Oscillospirales > Acutalibacteraceae > CAG-964. The sequence goes on from JAXJTP010000015.1 coordinate 9,106, forward strand.
TCTCGATTATCATGCTCAGCTAAGAGGTCTTAAGCGTAAGGAAAGCGTAAAGGCTACTGGCTTGCTAGAGTTTAAGGTAAGTGAGCCTGCAACAGAAAGAATAGATATACCTGTAAAAACAGTTGTATCAACAGGTAGCGAATATCCTGTTTCCTTTGAAACAACAAGATATGCCTATATAGATGTTGGTCAAACCTTTGTTATGGTGCCAGCACAGGCTATTGTAGGTGGAGAAGCTGGCAATGTAGCACGAAAGCAGATTTCTGTTATTGTTACAATGACATCAGACGGCTTGTCGGTAGATAATCCTGGTGCTTTTACAGCAGGAGCAAACGCAGAGGATGATGATACACTCAGAAACAGAATAATAAACAGTATGAAAATTATTATGAATGGTACAAACAAAGAGTATTATTCCTCACTTGCAAAAACAGTAAATGGCGTTGAATGTGTAAATGTAGTACCAAGAAAAAACGGTACAGGAACCGTTACAATGTATATTTCAGGTAAAGAAATGGAGCTAGGTGTTTTAACTATTGAAAAGGTAAAGGAGATAGTTAATAAACAGAGAGAGGTAAATGTAACAGTAAATGTAGAGTCAGCCGATTTTTTACCTTGTCATATCGAGGCAGAGGTAAGCCTAGAAAATGGCTATACACTAGAGAATATACAGGCAGAGGTGTTTGAAAGGATTAAAGAAATAGTAGATAAATTTAATGTTGGTGAGTCGTTATCTCTTTTAGCTGTTAATGACATTTTGTATCATACACAGGGTATAAAAGAATTTAAGGTGCTAGAAGGAATTTCATCAGGCTTTAAAGCCTACGAAAAGCAGAAAATAATTCTTGAAGCTGTTTATTTAAGGGAGGCTTGATAGTATGACTCCACTTGATAATATGATAAAGCATATAAAGCCATTACAATTATATAATTGCGATGAAGGCACAGTAATATATACCGAGCTAGAGATATATTCAAATGCATTGAAAAATAGCATAGCTGATGCCGATAAGCTTTTAAAGGAAATGATTGTTACAACAGCCGAGGATTATGGCTTATCTCTGAGAGAAGAAATATGGGGATTACCACGTACAGAGCTTACAACAGAGGAACGTAGAACAGCTATATCTAAAAGATTTTGTATCAGCTATGTAGATTGTACATTGAGCTCTATGAAAAACTTTTTAAACTCATTAGGTGTAAAGGCTGTAATAACAGAGGTTCCTAATAAAAACAGAGTATATATTTATGTTGAAAATGGAAGTACCTTTTTAATACCTGTAAGAAAATACATAACCGAGCAGGCAGAAAGCTTTTTTCCGGCTCACCTCGAAATTTTTCTTGATTACCGAGTAGCTACATGGGATACACTTGATAGCCATAAAATAATGTTCAGCACATACGACAGCTTTAATTTTACATGGGATAGAGCAGAGCATATTGAATAGGAGAGTGATATAATTGAGTTCATCAGAAAAAACTTCTTATCTGAAGTTAAACGCATGGTTAGGTACAGACCGACCACAGCGTATAGATTTTGTAGACGACAACACAATAATAGATAAGGCTATAAAGGAGCACGTGCAAAACACAACTGTGCATTGCACAAGCACAGAAAAATCCAAAATAGAAAACCCATATACGGTGGTTTCGTATACAGGTACAGGAGAAGAAAACCAGTCTGTTTCATTTGCTTTTTCTCCAAAGCTTGTTATAGTTTTTCGAAAGAATGCACCACCAATACAAACAGATTCTTCGGGCAATACAATAATAAATCATTCCATAATAGCAAAATCAAACGGAGGTATTGGTGGAATTATTATAAACGGTACTGAAGTAAGGGTAATGCAATCTGCAAATGCAGAGGAAGGTATGCTTTTTAACCTTAATAAGTATAATGGTCAGTATTGTATGATTGCATTTAAATAACATAAAAAATAAAGCAAAAAGGCACATCTCATAAGAGATGTGCCTTTTGCTTTGGAAGGTATATATGAAAAAAGGTATTAGCAAATATATTTAAGTGCTATTATAATTAATTTCAAATATATAATATCATCTATATACAAAAAAGTCAATATGTTTTTTAAAAAAAGAAATAATTTGTAAAAGAATAGGTGTAATTGTATAAATGTGTACAATAATATTATTTTTTATGAATATATTATATGATCATATTCTGCTGCTTTAGTGAATTTGTCAGCTTCTTATTGGCAAAATATAATAGAATTGTTCGATAACCTCTTATTAAAACGCTTAAGCTTTTAAACGCACTATTTACAGTTGTCTAAAGCTTTTATTTATGATATTATTAAAATTAAATATAATAACAATTATATTCAGAGGTGTAATTATGGAAAATATTTTCTACCGTACAGAATTACTTTTGGGCAAAGAGGCTCTCGAAAAGCTAAATAAAAGTCGTGTTGCTGTGTTTGGTGTTGGTGGTGTTGGTGGCTATGCTGTAGAGATTTTAGCAAGAAGTGGTATAGGCACTATTGATGTAATAGATAACGACACTGTAGATGTTACTAATATCAACCGACAGATAATAGCAACAGTAGAGGATATAGGCAAAGATAAAGTTGATGTAATTGCAAAAAGAATAAAAGCAATAAACCCATCTGCCGTTGTTAATTGCCATAAATGCTTTTTCTTGCCTGAAAATTCAGATAAATTTGATTTTTCAGAATATGATTATGTGATAGATGCAATAGATACAGTTTCTGGAAAGATAGAAATTATTATGAAGGCTAAAGAAAGCAATGTTCCTGTAATAAGCTGTATGGGTGCAGGCAACAAGCTTGACCCTACAGCATTTGTAGTAACAGATATTTATAAAACCTCTGTATGTCCTCTGGCAAGAGTTATGCGTCAACAGCTTAAAAAGCGAGGAGTAAAGGATTTAAAGGTTGTTTACTCTACTGAAGAGGCTGTAAAACCAAAAGAAACTATAATACAGCCAAACGGTAAGCCAGTATGTGGCAGTGTAGCCTTTGTACCATCTGTAGCAGGAATTATTGCAGGTAGTGAGGCTATAAAGGATATTATAGGGTAACAAAACCAAAGGTGGTGTAGCTATGGCTTCTTTATTTGAACAGCCTATCGAATTTTTAAAGGGTGTCGGCAAGAAAAAAGCAGAGCTTTTCAGAAAATTAGGTATTAATTCAGTAGGTGAGCTTATCTGCTATTATCCAAGAACCTACGAGGATTGGAGTAATTATGTAAATATATCAGACCTCAAGGCAGAGGAGGTGTGCTGTATAAGGGCAATAGTTACTGCACCACCGTCAGAAAGTCGTGTATCGGGTGGCAGAATAATAACAAAGGTTCGTCTTGCAGATAATAGTGGAGTTGTTACAGCAACCTATTTTAATAACAGGTATATAAAAAATATGCTTGCATATAATTGTGAATATGTATTTATGGGTAAGGTGCATTCATCTATGAACAGGCTAGAGCTTATCTCACCAGATTTTGTACCTGTAAACAGGGCTAAAGAAATTCGCCCTATATATGGCTGTACAGCAGGCTTAACAACAAGACAGATAGAAACATTAGTTATAAATGCATTACAGCTTTTACCTGAGAAAATAAAGGAAAGCATACCCGATGAAATAAGAGAGAAATACAGCCTTATCACCTATGATGAGGCAATTCGTGCTGTGCATTTCCCTAAAGATAAGGATACACTTATGAAAGCACGAAAAAGGCTTATCTTTCAGGAGCTTCTTGTACTTTCTTTAGGGCTATACTCGATGAAAAGTGGCAGAAAGAGCGAAACAGCAGTCGAAATAAAAAAATCCTATACAGATGAATATACTAAGCTTTTACCATTTAATATGACAAGTGGTCAGCAAAACGCAATGCTAGATTGCATAAATGATATGCTAAGCTGTAAATACCCTATGAGCAGACTTGTACAGGGTGATGTAGGCTGTGGAAAAACAGCAGTAGCAGGAGGAGTAAGCTTTACAGTTGTTAAAAATGGTTATCAGGTTGCATTTATGGCACCAACTGAAATTCTCGCAGAACAGCATTATCATTCGCTTACAAGCCTTTTTGCTGGCACAGGTGTAAATGTAGAGCTTTTAGTAGGTGGTATTCCAGCGTCACAAAAGAGAAGAATTAATGATTCTATTGCAACAGGTGCCTGTGATTTAGTTGTAGGTACTCACGCACTTTTGTCAGAAACTGTAGAATTCAGAAATCTCGGTCTTGTTATTACAGATGAACAGCACCGTTTTGGTGTTGTTCAAAGGAATACTCTTGTAGAAAAGGGAGAAAATCCACATTTGCTTATTATGTCTGCTACACCAATTCCTCGTACACTGGCACTTATTGTATATGGTGATTTGGATATTTCTATTATTGATACTATGCCACCAGGCAGACAGGCTATCGACACATTTTTAGTCAATAGCAAAAAAAGAAATGGTATGTATGGCTTTATAAAGGAGCACCTTAACAGGGGCAGACAGTGCTACATTGTTTGTCCAGCAGTAGAGGAAAACGAAATGTTCAATATAGCAGCTGCAGAGCAGTATGCAGAAAAAATACAGGAGAATGAATTCAAGGATTATTCTGTTGGAGTTTTGCACGGTAAAATGAAGCCAGCACTTAAAGAGGATATAATGAGCAGATTTAAAAACGGAGAAATTCAACTGCTTGTTTCTACAACAGTTGTAGAGGTAGGTGTAGATGTACCTAATGCAACCGTTATAGTAATAGAAAATGCCGAGCGTTTTGGCCTATCTCAGCTTCATCAGCTAAGAGGAAGAGTAGGCAGAGGTAGCGAAAAATCCTATTGTATATTGATGTCAGACAATACAAACCCAGACACACAGCAAAGACTTAAAACAATGTGTGAAACTAATAATGGCTTTGAAATAGCTGACACAGACTTAAAGCTAAGAGGACCAGGAGATTTCTTTGGCTCACGACAGCACGGCTTGCCAGAAATGAAAATTGCTGACCTAGCCAATGTTGACTATTTAAAAACAGCAAGCAAGGCTTCAGAGGAGATAATAAAAAAGGATCCAGCCCTACAGCTACCAGAGCATAGACTTCTGAAGGGCGAGGTAAAGCGACTATTCTCAAGAGTAGGAGAGGGTGGCTTTAATTAAATTTTAAAAAAGTTAATTTATAGTTTGTAATTTTACAGATAATGTTGTATTATATAATCTGTAACTTATATAAAGAAAAGGTGTGTGAATTACTTAATGAAGAAAATGCTTTCAGTTATATCTGCACTTATAATGGTTGTTGTTATAATATCAATGTCAGTTATGCCAGTTGGTGCAGTAAAAAACTCAATAGATTTCAAAACAAAAACAGACATTCTTTATCTTGTTAATCTTGATACAGATACAGTTGTATATAGTAAGAATTCTGACAAAAAGTGTTATCCTGCATCAACAACAAAGATTATGACATACATAGTGGTAACCGAGCAGGTTAAAAGTCTTGAGGATACAAAGGTTAAAATCAAGCGGGATGTTCTTGATCAGCTATGGGGTACAGGTAGCTCTTTGTCTGGTCTTGAAAATTATGTAGATGAAGAGCTTTCGGTATATCAGCTTTTACACTGTATGATGGTAAGCTCAGGTAACGACGCAGCTCTTGTGCTTGCTGATTACTTAGGAAAAGGCGATGTTGACGCCTTTGTAAAGCTTATGAATGACAAGGCTAAGGAGCTTGGCTGTAAAAACACAAAATTTGCAAACCCACACGGCTTGCATGATGATAAGCAGTATACAACAGCTGAGGATATGTTTAAAATCACACAATATGCAATGACAACACCATATTTCACTGAGATTTCAAGCACAGTTGAGTATTACATAGACGGTAACGACGAGGAGCCTTTAACAACAACAAACCTTATGCTTAACCCTGAATACGAGGATTATTACTACGAATATGCAAAGGGTATAAAAACAGGTACAACAGATGAAGCTGGTAAATGTCTTATTTCTACTGCACTAAAGGACAATGTCTCTTATATGTGCATTGCAATGAAGGCACCATGCTACGATAAAGACGGTAACGAGCTTGAAACAAACTACGCTATACAAGAAAGTAAAAAGCTTTACGAATGGGCATATAAAAATGTTACAATGCGTACTGTACTAGGTAAAGACGATAAAGTTGCAAGCATAAAGGTAAACTACTGCGAAACAGCAGATGTCGTAAATCTTATTCCAGAATATTCATACGCAACAATGCTTTCAAAGGATATTAAGGACAGCGACATTAAAATTACAGCACAATGTCAAGAGGTAATTGACGCACCTGTTGCTAAGGGTACAATTCTGGGCACAGCCACAGTATCATACAAGGGTGAACAGCTTACAAAGGTGAATCTTCTGGCAGCAGAGGATATAGAAAAAAGCGATTTCCTTTATTTTAAGGCTGTTGCTATGAATATAATTACTTCAAAAATGTTTACAATTACAATAGGTGTAATTGTAGGATTATTCATATTGTATGTAGTATTTGTAAATGTAATTGCTGTAAAAAGAAAGAAAAAGTAAAAATAATTAATATTATAGCTTATATTGTTTAATTAACTAAATGTAACGATTGTAGTAAGTGCAATATTACTAATTTGTAGAAAATATGCAAAGACTTATGCTTTTTAAAATAAGTCTTTGCATTTTTGCGTATATGTGTTATAATTTTATCGAATAAGTTTATTTATTTGGAGGTAACATGAGTAATACAGTTGTTTCCGTAGTTATTCCTTATTTAGAGGATAATAACAAAATAAAAGATACCTTGTCTTCAATATGTCAGCAAAAGGGCTTTGATTCTACAAAGGTAGAGGTACTTATAATAGATACTACTGAGAATACCAGCAGTAAAGACGCAATAGGCAACCTTTCCATCTGTAAGGTTATTTGCACTACAGCTGTAAAGAATGAGGCTGAAGCCTGCAATCTTGCTATGGAGAATGCTGTGGGTGATTATATCACAGTATGTCGTTGTGGAGATACCTTTAGCGATACATATTTCAGACAATGTGTAAAGGCATTTGACGAATACGAAAATGTACCATTTGTGTCAGTAAGACGTTACTGTGTACATCCTATCTTTAAAGAACGCAAGGGCTACAGATTAAATATTCCTAAGTCAAAAGACGACAGACTTGTAAATCTTGAGGACAACCCTAATTTCCTATGTGCAGAAATATGTGGCACATTATTCAAGAAGGATATTTTTAAAAGATATAAGTTTAATTCTGAGCTGGAATACGAATATTTTCAGGACTTTATGCTAAGAGTACAGCTCGATTATCCTGACTATGTACATTTAACACAGCCTGAATATATGTATATTATGCCTTTAGAGGACGATTTCCTTTATTATATTCCTGCTCATTATAAGGATTGGTATAAAAACTCAATGGACGAGTTTTTGCTTGAGCTAGCTAAAAACTGCGTTAAAAAGCTTGGAGCAATACCAGAGTTTATCCAATTCTATTTCATATTTGCAATATCAGTAAGATTTTTGACTAATATGAATAACAGAAATAAAAGAAATATGAGCGAAGAAGAGCTTGCTGACTTCTTTAAGTCTGCAAGAGCTGTGCTTAAATATGTAGATAATACCTATGTGCTTAACTGCAATAAATACAAATCACTAGGATATAGTGAAGAAGCAGCAGAAATGTTCTATATGCTTAAGTATGATTGTATTTTTGATGAAATGCCTTTAATAAATATTGAGGGTAAAAACGAGGTTTATCTAACCTGCGATAATATATTTATAGCAAGACTTGCCGACCAGCGTGTTGGTATGCATATTATTGACTATCGTGATGGTAAGCTGATTATTGATGGTTCATTCAGAAGAGTGTTTAATCTTGACAATGTAGAGCTTTTTGTAAAGCTTAACGATCAGAAATATACTCTTACCGACACAGACCGTTATTCACTTACAAAGTATTTTGGTATAAGTGCATATAAAAAGTTTACATTCCACTTGGAATTACCTCTTGATCCTGATGAAAAGGTGCAGACTATTCAATTCTATGCAAAATACAGATACAGCGTAATTCCACTAAAGCTTTCATTCCTGCACCATTGGGCTAAGTTTACACTTGCTCCTGCAAATTCATATTGGAGATTTAACAAGTATATAGCAAAGCTTAATAAATCAAAGGAAATTGTTATTACACACGCTTCGACTCTTGATACATTAAAAAGTGAGCTTAAATTCTTACCAGGAGTATTCAAAGAGAGTAAGCGTTCATTCATAACAAGAATACAGTATTGGCTTACAAGACCATACTTCAAAAACAAGAAAATATGGCTGATGTATGATAAGCTATACAAGGGTGGCGACAGCTCTGAATATCTGTACAGATATTGTGCAGATAAAAAGGACGGTATTACACGATATTATATCATTGATGAAAATACATCAGACTATAAGAGCTTAAAGCAGGCTGGCTTAAAGCCTGTTAAAACTGGTTCATTAAAGCATAAGATGGCATTTTTGAATACAGATATTGCACTTATCACAAACTCTAATGTATTCCCGTTCAATGGCTATAGTATGGACCGTTCAAGATTTATCAGAGGTCTATGCAACTTCCCATCAATGTGCCTACAGCATGGCTTGTCAGTTCAAAAATGTGCTATGGCTCAGCAGAGAATTGTAGATAATACACAGATGTATTTCCTTGCGTCAAAGTATGAGCATAAAAACCTGAGTCAGCACGCCTATAATTACAGCAACTTCAATATTCTGAAGATGACAGGTATAGGCAGATATGACGGACTTATCAATAACGACCAAAAGCAGATTTTGCTTTCACCAACATGGAGAATGTATAACGCTATGCCGGTAACAACAAGCGAGGGTCAACAGCGTGATTATAATCCAGAGTTTAAAAATACAACCTACTACCACATTTATAATGACCTTATAAATAACCAGAAGCTAATCGAAACAGCAAAGAGGACAGGCTATGCAATCAAATATCTGTTGCACCCAATTTTAAGTGCACAGGTTAACGACTTTGTGCCAGACCCATATGTAGAGGTTATTTCTTCAGTAGGTGACCTTAGCTACGAAAAAATTCTTACAGAATCAAGCCTTATGGTTACAGACTATTCAGGTGTACAGTTTGACTTTGCATATATGAAAAAGCCTCTTGTATATTTCCACCCATCACAGCTTCCAGCACATTATGATGACGGAGGATTTTTCTACGATACAATGGGCTTTGGTGAAATTTGTACCGAAAGCGATCAGCTTGTAGATACACTTTGCGACTATATGGAAAACAATTGCCAGATGAAGCAAATGTATATAGACAGAGTAGATGACTTCTATCATTTTGATGACCACAACAACTGCGAGCGTATTTATAAAGAAATTTTAGAATACCAGAAGCAGGTTGATAAAGACAAAATGAGAAAATAAAAAGGCTCTGTATAGATAGTCTTGAATAATCAAAAACGATAAAATCAAGCCGTTCATCATAGCAACGGCTTGATTTTTTATTAGGTGTAATTAATGTAAGGCTAAACTTAAATTTATAGATAAATTTGGGTTTGTAGGGGAGTTACGCACAAGCTACGATAGAGAAAAACGTAAAGTTTAGGTCCAGCCTTTTTAAAGGCTGGCAGGTCAAGGACAGAGTCCTTGCAGGTTTACACAATCAATTTTTTCAAAATTGGTTGTATTAGACGGAGTCCTTAACGAGTAATCGTCTTTTTAAAATGCCGTTTTCAACGGCATTTTAGGAATTAACGAGAAGTTAAAGGGCTTCGCCCTTTAAAATCCCACGAGGGCTTTTCCCTCGACCCATAAACTTTTGAAAAAGTTTAATCAAAACTTTTAAGCTGTCTTTCCTCTGGTGTGAGCGTCAGCTCGCACCGATAAACCCAAATTTAATACGAGGTGATTAAAATGATAAAAGGTATAATTTTTGATATGGATGGTTTGATTATAGATACCGAAAAATGGTTGCAGAAATACTATGTAAAATCAGCCATAGAGCTAGGCTATGATATGAAGCCTGAGTATGTACTGCAAATCCGTAGTCTGCCAGCAGAATATGCAATACCATTGCTTAAAAAGCTGGTAGGCGATAATTACGACTATTATGCAGTAAAAGAGCTAAGAAAAAAATATATGAGCAAGCATATAGAAAAATACGGAATAGAAAAGAAAAAGGGTATTGATGAATTGCTTGAATTTATCAAAGCAAAGGGCTTAAAATGTGCAGTAGCCACAGCAACACCACCCGACAGAACAGAGGAATATTTAACAAAGCTAAATATATATCATTATTTTGATAAGGTTGTAACAGCCTCTATGGTTGCACACGGAAAGCCACAGCCAGATATTTATCTTGAAGCCTCTAAAAGACTAGAGCTACCATCAGAAAATTGCATAGCTCTGGAGGACTCTCCAAATGGTATTTTATCAGCCTACCGTGCAGGCTGTGTGCCTGTAATGGTGCCAGATCTTACTCAGCCAGATGAAGAAACTGCAAAAATTATTTATTCCAAGGCAGATGATTTATCACAGGTAATCGGCATTATAAATAAGCTTAATAATTGGGGGTGAATAGTAATGAAGCTTCTGCATTTATCAGATTTACATATAGGTAAGATTGTAAATGAAGTAAATATGCTTAACGACCAAAAGCATATACTAAATCAGATTTTAGATATTATAAAGGCAGAAAAACCAACAGCCGTGCTTATTGCAGGCGATGTCTACGATAAATCAGTACCATCAGCCGAGGCTGTGGAGCTTTACGATGAATTTATAACAGCACTTGCCAACGAAAAAACACAAACCTATATAATAAGTGGCAACCACGACTCTCCCGAGCGTTTAGGCTGTTGCAGTAAGCTTATTTCATCAAATAAAATTTATATAGACTCTATCTTTAATGGTAAAGCAGTAAAATATACACTAAAAGATGAAACCGAAAGCGTAAATATATACGCACTTCCATTTATAAAGCCAGCAAATGTGCGAGCGTTTTATAAAGAGCAGGAAATCAATAATTATACTCAGGCTGTAAAGCTAGTGCTTGATAACTCAGATATAGACCCAAACCAGACTAATATATTAGTTGCTCACCAATATGTTACAAACGGTGGTGAAATGATAAGAACTGACTCAGAAGCTATTTCAGTAGGTGGCATTGATAATGTAAGCTCAGAGGTTTTTGATAGCTTCAATTATGTAGCATTAGGACATCTTCACGCAAAGCAAAATATAGATAACAGAATAGTCTACTGTGGCTCACCTCTTAAATATTCAAAATCAGAGTGCAAAAATAAAAAGAGTGTTGTAATGCTTGAGGTTACAAACGGAGAGATAGCTATTAATGAAATCCCACTTACACCACTGCGAGATATGAGAATAATAAAGGGCAACCTTAAAGAGCTTACAGAAAATCCAGTGGGTGATACACAGGATTATATATTTGCAGAGCTTACAGACGAAAACGAGCAGATAGATGCCATTGGTAATTTACGTAGTGTATATCCAAATGTAATGGGATTAAGCTATAACAATAAGCGTACAGCTCAATCACAGGCTAATGTACGCCTTAAATCAGTCAGTGCAAAAAGCAGTATTGAGCTTTTTGAAGATTTCTATAAGCAACAAAACGGTGATAGCTTAAACGCACAGCAAAAAGAGATAGTGTTAAATATTCTAAATGAATTGGAGGGTGACAGGTGAAGCCTACAAAATTAATAATAAGTGCCTTTGGACCTTATGCAAATGAGGTAGAGGTAGATTTTACTTTACTCGGTGATAAGGGGTTATTCCTGATTACCGGCAACACAGGTGCAGGCAAAACAACAATTTTCGATGCAATCTGCTTTGCATTGTACGGAAAGGCAAGTGGCTCTAATCGTACAGGCGAAATGTTAAGAAGCCAGTTTGCACCACCAGATGTTTCTACCTTTGTTAAGCTTACCTTTATACATAAAAATAATGAATATACAATTACAAGAAGTCCTGAATATCGTCGCAAGAAAAAACGAGGTACAGGCACAACCACACAGCCAGCCGATGCCTCTATAGAAATGCCTATGGGTAAGGTTGTTACAGGTATGAATGAGGTAAGCGAATATGTAAAAAATATTCTAGGCTTAGACTGTAACCAATTCAAGCAGATTGCAATGATAGCACAGGGAGATTTTTTAAAGCTTTTGCTTGCAGGCAGTGACGAGCGTGGCGATATTTTCAGAAAAATTTTCAATACATCTGTATACCAGACATTACAGGAAAGATTAAAGGCAATGACAAAAGAGAAAAACGACGAAAGAAATCAAACGCTTTTTCTCCTTAAAAACAGTGTTAATAGCATTTTACCAGATGAGGAATTTACAGATGAATGGAATAATCTGAAGGACAGCTATGAGCATAGAGGTAAAGAAATCAACGAATTTCTTTCCAGCCTTATCAGCACACAGCAAGCCAAGCTTACCCAGCTAGAGGAAAAGAAAGCCGAATTACAGGAGCAATATCTACAAACAAAGAAAAATCTTGAGCTAGCAGAAAATAACAATAAAAGACTGGATGAGTATAATCTGGCTAAGAATAGACTGAATCACCTTGTTTCAATAAAGGACGAGAAAAAACAGCAGTCACAGCGTACAGACTTTGCCAAGCTCTTACAGAAAAAGCTTTTGCCCGAGTTTAACGAATATGATAAGCTAAAGGAAATCTACAAAATATCACAAGATGAGGTTAATGCTAAAGAGCTTGCAATTGAAAAATGCAAGCAAGAATATATAGAGGCAGAAAGCTCACTAAAGCTATCAAAGCAAAAGGAGCCAAAGAAAGAGGAGTATAAAGAAGAAGCAGTAAGGCTATCACAACAGCAAGAAAGCTATGATGAGCTGGATTCCTTAAATAACAATATAGCCTCTTTATCAGCTGATATAGAAAAAGATAGAAATAGCTTGAATGTATTAAATAAAAGTAAAGATGATTACACAATCAAGCTGAATAAAACAATCAATTACATTGAAGTGAATTCAAACGCTCCAGCACTGCTTGAGCAGTCAAAATCAGAGCTTTCAAAAAATAATAACAGAAAAGAAGACATAGAGCGTCTTAATAAATTTTATAAGGATAAAAACGATAACAGAAAGAAATGGATTGTGTTATCCAAAAAGCTAGAAAATCAAAACAGCCTTTGCGAAGCAACAGCAAAGGATTACGAAATTGCAGAAAGCAACTTCTATATGGCACAGGCAGGTATGCTTGCACAAAAGCTAGAGGACGGAAAAAGATGTCCTGTTTGTGGCTCAATAGTACACCCATTCCCAGCAAAAACAGAGCCAGATGTCCTTACAAAATCAGAGCTGGACAGCCTTAAGACTACACTTGAAAATCACCGTAACGAAAGAATAAGCCTTAGCAGTAATATCGAAGCACTGAATAGCGAGTATAATATAATCAACAGCAACATAAATGATTATTGCACAAAGCTTAATATTGAGGTTACAGAACTACCCGATTTACCAAAAATGCTTTCACAGTGTAATAATATAGAATCAGAGCTGAACGCAAGAATAAAAGAGCTTGAAAAAACTGTGGCTTTATTAGAGAAAGCAAAGCAACAGCAGAAAAAGGGAGAGGAGCTGTTAACCTCTGTTACAGCACAATTACAAGCGTTACAGGTAGAAAAAAGCAAGAAGGAAGCCTCTTTAGCTGAAAAATTAAAGCAACACGCACAGCTGAAGGCACAGCTACAATATTCCTCAAAAGCAGAGCTGTTAAACAGAGTTAAAGCCCTGAGAAACGAAGCAGATAAAATAGAAAAAGAAATAGAAGCTTCTGAAAGGCTATGTGATACAGTAAATAAAAATCTAAGCACCCTACAGGGCGAAAATACTCAGCTTGTCATCAAGCGTGACCAAGCACATAAAAAGGCTCTTGCACAGGCTGAAAATATAAAGCTTGTTATGAAAGAGCTGAGAATTTCAAAGCGAGAGGAATACGAGCAACAAAAAATGACAGATGATGAAATAGCTACAAACGAAAGAGAGCTAGAGGAATATAGAGAAGAGCTGGCTAAAGCAAAAAGCAGTACAGCTGTATACGAAAAGGAGCTAAAGGGTATAGAATATGCAAATATACCACAGCTACAATTAATCTGCAATAATGCTTTACAAACCCTTCAAGGGCTAGAGAAAGCCTATATTGCCTACAATACTGATGTCAAAAATAATCAGATAAATATAGGTATTATAGAGCAGTCGTATAATACACTCGAAAAACAATCAGAAGCCTATACTATGCTTAAAAATCTTTCAGACACAGCTAACGGAGGTCTTAACGGTAAAGAAAAAATTGCCTTTGAGCAATATATACAGGGTGCATATTTTCAGCAGATTATCGAGCAGGCTAATATGAGATTATCTGCAATGTCAGCAGAAAGATACGAGCTTGTACACCGTACAAATAGCACAAATGGCAGAAAGGCAGGTCTTGAGCTTGATGTGCTTGACCACTACACAAATAGCATACGAAGTGTAAAATCACTGTCAGGTGGCGAGTCCTTCAAAGCCTCGCTTTCTATGGCACTAGGACTTTCTGACGTTATACAGCAACAGGCAGGAGGAATACAGATTGACGCAATGTTTATTGATGAGGGCTTCGGGTCTTTAGATGACGAGTCCTTAAATACAGCTATAAATGTATTAAATCAGCTTACTGATGGTAACAGATTAGTAGGAATTATTTCCCATGTAAACGAGCTGAAGTCAAGTATAGATAATAAAATCATAGTAAAATCATCACCATTTGGCAGTAGTATAGCAGTGGTGGTTTAAAATTTACAGAAATATCAGGGCTTGTTTGAAAAATTAAAAACACTGTCTGTTTTGCCTTTGAATCGGTGATTTCTGTAACAGCAAATTTATTAAAAATTAACAAAGTGTTAATTTTGTGTTGACAGCTATCTGTTGCTGTGTTAGAATAGCCCTAGATTGGTAATGAAAGGATGTTTTGTTTGTTAATAGTATTTTGATTAAGAACAGCTTATAAAGGTATATAAAATAATAATCAAGCTATAACAGCAGAGTCATTTTAACTGTTGCTTTATTTGTCGTACGCTTTTTTATAATTTATATGGCCTTTAACTAGAGTGCATTATATGTGATGTTATTCCTGTCTTATTCAAATGCTATACTTACTCATAATCCTTTGTCTGTTTATCGGCAGTAGTGTCGTTAGCTATTGCTGTATACTATTTTATGAATTATGTGCAGAGTATTTGTATAATTACAGGTGCTCTGCATTTTTGTTTGTATCCCAATGTATAAATAAAATGCAAAGCATACCCATACGTTTACTTTACTATGTACTTTAGTTGCTTAAACAATCAGCTTACAGCAACCAATCTAATATTTTGAGAAATGAGGGATTAATTATGATACAGGTAGAGAACCTAAGCAAGGAATTTAAAAAGGTAGTAAAAGAGCCAGGAATTAAGGGTAGTGTAAAAGCCTTGTTTAACCCAAAAACAGAAAAGGTACTTGCAGTAGATGATGTAAGCTTTACAGTACCAAAGGGAGAGGTATTAGGCTTTATCGGTCCTAACGGTGCAGGTAAATCAACAGTTATAAAAATGCTTACAGGAATTTTAACACCGACATCAGGACAATGTGTAATTAATGGTAAGATTCCACAGAAGGATAGAAAAAATTATGTGCGTGAAATAGGCGTAGTTTTTGGTCAGAGAACACAGCTATGGTGGGATTTACCACTGCTTGAAACCTACAGCGTACTAAAAGAAATTTACGAGGTACCAGAGGATAAATTTAAAAAGAGAATGGATTTTCTTAACGAGGTACTTGATTTAAGCTCATTTATAAAAAGTCCTGTACGTACACTTTCACTAGGTCAGAGAATGAGAGCAGACATAGCAGCATCATTGCTACATAGTCCAAAGGTGCTTTCCTTGATGAGCCTACTATCGGCTTAGATGTAGTTGTTAAGGATAACATAAGAAAAGCCATAGCACAGATAAATGCCGAGGAAGAAACAACAGTTATTCTTACAACACACGACCTTAGCGACATTGAGCTTTTATGCCAACGAATTGTTATGATAGATAAGGGTAAAAATGTGTTTGATGGTAATTTGCAGGAGCTTAAAAGCAAGTACGGACAAATGCGAGAGCTTTGCTTTGAAACCGACAGCACTAACAATATTGCTCAAAGACTAGCATACAAAGAGAATTTCAGTGTAGCAGATGATGACATCGAGCTTATACCTGACGGGAACAATGTTAAGGTTCGTTTTAATAGCAATAAAATAGCAGTAGCTGATATGCTCAGCTATACACTTAACAAGGTAAATGTTAAGGATATAAATGTAAAGGACGCAGACATAGAAGAAATTATAAGACGTTTGTATAAAGAAGGAGTGGCTGATAATGCGTAGATTTTTTAAGATTTACAAGCCATTTGCTGGTGCAGGCTTGCAAAGCTTTATGGCTTATCGCTTTAACTTTATTTTCTTTATGCTTGGTGAAATTCTGAAATGCTTTATTATGTTTTTTATATGGAAGGCTGTTTTCGAAAGCTCTAACAGTGATACCTTTATGGGCTTTTCTATGATAGATATGACAGTATATCTGTTCATATCCTTTTTAACAGGCTATCTTACATATAGTGACGGTGCATATGCTGTTGGTGAAGAAATACGAGATGGCTCAATTTCTATGCGAATGATAAAGCCAGTTAGCTTTGATATGACATTTTTATTTACCGAGCTAGGGCAGAAGCTTATGGTAACAGGTATCGTACTTGTACCTATCTGCGTATGTGTAGAAATCTACAAGCTTGTAGTGTCAGGCTCACTTATGTTTAACCCAGTAAACTTTTTACTATTTATTGTAAGCGTAACACTAGCTTATCTGATTTCGTTTTTCTTTAATGTATGCTATGGCTTCCTTGCATTTTTCCTTAAAAATCTGTGGGGCTCTAACATACTAAAGGAGGTTATCGTTGATTTCCTTTCAGGTGCAACAATACCACTTGCATTTTTGCCACAGGCACTAGGCAATATGCTTATGTTTTTACCATTTGCGTCATTAAGCTATACACCAGTTATGATTTATATGGGAGTATATTCATACCAAAAATCACTCACATTAATAGCTGTACAGCTGTTTTGGGTAATAGTGTTCTGGGGTGTAAGCAAGCTTATATGGCGTTCAGCTGTAAAAAGACTATGCGTGCAGGGTGGATAACAAGCAGAGATTATAAATTAACTTGATTTTGTAAGATAGGAGATATATTATGAAGCATACAGAATTAGCTAAGCATTACTTTGAACAGAAATTTCATTGCTCACAGTCTGTGCTTGTGGCTTTTGCAGAGGAGCTAGGATTAAGTGAGGAACAAGCATTAAAATTAGGTGCTTGCTTTGGTGGTGGTATGTGTAAAGGCGAGGTTTGTGGTGCCTGCACAGGAGCACTGATGGCATTAGGATTAAAATATGGTCAGACAGCTGTAGATGACTTAGAAAGCAGAAAAAAGACAAACGATATTACTGTAAGATTTATGGAATTATTCAAAAAAGAAAACGGCTCGTACATATGTAAGGAGTTGCTAGGCTGTGATTTAGCAACAGCCGAGGGTAAGCAGTATGCGTTAGATAATAAGCTTTTTGTTGAGTTTTGTCCTAAAATGGTTGAGTCAGCTACACGCATTGCTGAAAAGCTACTTAACGATTAACAGGAAAATTAATCTATCCTACAACTAACCTATAACACACCAACAAAAGGAGGTATACACTTTGAAAACCTTAAAAAGAATGTTAAGAATGCACCGGATTTTTATTGCTCAGGATTTAAAGAAAATGATGGAGTATAAAATAGATTTTCTTACAGGTGCAGTCAGCTTTTTGCTTGGTCAGGCTGTAAATATAGCATTTTTATGGATAATTTTCAGTCAGATACCAGAGCTAAAGGGCTGGGATTATAACGAGATTATATTTATATATGGCTTTTCACTTTTACCAAAGGCTTTAGATCACCTATTCTGTGATAATTTGTGGATGGTAGGATATTCCATTGTGGCTAAGGGTGAATTTGATAAATATTTAACACGACCAATAAATCCATTATTTACTGTAATTGTAGAAAGATTTCAGGTTGACGCATTGGGCGAGTTGATAGTAGGTGTTGCACTGATAATTTCTACAATAGGTAAGGTGTCTATTGAGTGGAGTATTATAAATATTTTATTGTTTTTGATAGTTTTACCATTTGCAACACTGATATATACAGGAATTAAAATTCTTACATCATCATTTGCATTCTGGATAAAACGCAGTGGACAGATAACCCATGTATTCTATATGGTAAATGACTTTGCAAAATACCCTACTACAATATACAACGGCTTTGTAAGAACAGTAATAACATACATAATTCCCTTTGCCTTTACTGCATTCTACCCAGCCAGCTATTTTCTTACAGGAGAAAACCCATTATTCAACATAGGGCTTACAATAGTAATTTCCTGTGTTTTAATGGCTGTATCTATATTTGTATGGAATAAGGGTGTATCAGCCTACGAAAGTGCAGGCTCATAAATTACCCAACGATTGATTATTAATAATAAAAAAGATAGGCTCAGCCTTTTTGCTGTGCCTATCTTTTTCTTTTATAATATTAGCTTAGCTTATCAAATCTACGTACAAATTTACCGTCCTTTTCAACTAATTCGATAAACATATCATAAGGTCTAGCCCAGTATTGATGTGTGTGAACATCAAAGTAAATTACAAGCTTTTCAAGGGTTTCGCTGTGCTTTGCAACAGATACAACCTCATATTCATTACCCTTATAATGGAGATACCTGCCAGCAGTAACCTTTTCAAGTGGCAATACCATCTCTATTACAGGAATATCGTCATCATCATTTATTTCAGCAGTTTTTTCAGCCTTTACATTTTCGTTTGTGTTTGAAGTAATAGCCTCAAGGTTTACAGAAACAACAGGAATTTCATCTGCCTCTGCAATTTTTTCTTCCTCAATTCTTACATCCTCTTGCTCAATTTTATTTTCTGACTCAATTTTAATCTCTGTTTCAATTTCCTCTACAGCTTCAATTTTAATTTCAATATCTGCTTCAACTTCCTTTACTTCTTCAGCTTTATCGAAATCAAGTGAGAAATCACCATTATTCATAACAAGAATTCTTGCACTGTTACCCTCTACCAGTATTCTCTGATAGCCAGTATTTTCAAATACTTCGCCTGTAAGTGCGTCAGTAAGCCTTGAAAACCCACCAACAGCATTAAATTCTACATTCTGTGCATTCTGATTTAAATTAAGTGCAATATAAACAATCTGGTTATTATAGCTACGAGAGAAAACAAGCTGTTCATTTCTTATATATTCATTTTTGAAATTACCAAACTGTAAGGCTTCTAATGAATTACGCACCTTGCCAAGCTTTTTCAGGTAATCGTTAAGCTCCTCGTTTGCATTTGCGATTTTACCAATATTAAGCTCAGGACGAAGTGCAGTGTCGCTGTTGTTACTTCTGCTACCCTCAACAGCCCACTCACTACCATAGTATATCGAAGGTGTACCAGGCATACAGTACATTACAGTGTAGGCATTTTTCAGATGATTTTTATCCCTTATATTACTTGCAATTCTGTTTACATCGTGGTTATCCAAAAAGCTATACAAGCATAAATTCTGATAAATACCACCCTGCTGGAATTGTCTTTGTAATGAATGTGCAATCTCAAAATAGTTACGGTCGTTATGTGATGAATAAATACCCTTGTAGCATTCGTAGTTTGTTACAGAATCAAGAGTATCCTTGTTTGCCCAACGGTTGTAGTCGCCGTGAATAATTTCTCCCATAAGCCAGAAGTCAGGTCTTTTGTTTTTACAGAAATCCTTTAGCTGATGGAAAAATCCAAGGTCTACACAGTCAGCTGCGTCTAAACGTAAGCCATCTATTCCAAATTCGTCAATCCACATTCCCACAGCACCCAATAAATGCTCAACAACCTTAGGGTTTTGCAGATTAAGCTTAACCAAATCATAATGACCACTCCAGCCCTCATACCAAAAAGGGTCACCCATAGGGCTGTTGCCACCAAAATTCAAATTTTGAAACCAGTTACAGTATTCTGAATTATTACGCTTATTCTGTACATCTTTAAAAGCCCAGAAATCTCTGCCAACATGGTTGAATACACCATCTAAAACGATTTTTATACCGTTTCTGTGAAGCTCGTCACAAATTCTTTTGAATGATTCATTGTCACCAAGTCTGCAATCTACCTTGTAATAGTCCTTTGTGTCGTAGCCGTGCTTTGTAGACTCGAATAGTGGTCCAAAATAGATAGCGTTTATATTAAGCTCCTTTAAATGAGGAATCCATTCCTTTATTTTGTCTAAACGGTAAACCTTGTTACCGTCGTTATACTCCGGAGCACCACAAAAGCCCAAAGGATATATATGATAAAAAATTGATTTGTTTATCCAGCTTGTCATAAATAGTTCACCTTACCTAAATATATATATATCAGATTATGCAGGAAAAATTAACTTGATATGTTAATATGCTATAAATCGCCTGAATAATCAATGCTTAAATTGTAGCATATCACTAAGTTAAATGCAAGTAAAAAAGTTATAATTTATCATAAAAATTGTGCAAATTGAATAAATATAAATTTTGACATCAGTGGTTCAAAAAAGTTTATAAATTTGTAAGTAATAACAATAATATGAATAAAATAAGCATTTATTTTTATGTAGCAGTTTGCTAAAAACAGGTAATAAGTATTGTATTTTACAGTAAAAAATGGTACTATTAAATCATAGATTAGAAGATAGGTGGTGGTGTAGCAAAAGGTTTGTAAAACAGGCTTTAATTAGAGATGCGTAAAAAATAATAAAAGCTTGACATCTCTATTATTTATGGTAATTATTTGAAGAAAATTAAGAAGGTATAGTTTAAAGAGGAAGTAGGCATATATTTGTGAGTTATATAGCCACGTACGGTTAAGAATTTGCGACTTAGAGCAAATTTACA
Organism: Acutalibacteraceae bacterium; assembly: GCA_036309525.1. GTDB lineage: Bacteria > Bacillota > Clostridia > Oscillospirales > Acutalibacteraceae > CAG-964. The sequence goes on from JAXJTP010000015.1 coordinate 30,183, forward strand.
GAAAAAGTTGTTTTTGAAAATTAGCGTAGCTACAGAGTACTGTGTAGCTACGCTTTTTCGTTTTATATATATTAGTTTTGTGGTATTATTTTGTAGTATTATTAAGTATTTTAAGAAAATATAATGGGTAAACAGAGCTGTTTAAAGGGTTTAGATAACAAAAGGGAATTTATGAACAAAAAATGAATTGTATGTCCATAATAATAATTAAAAACAGAGAAAATGTAGAATAGTGTTAAAAAGTATCTATAAACATTGAATTATACTGGGAACTTTTGTATAATTCAAATAGAGCCTAGTAATGAGGTAAAGCTCTAATAAAAATTTAAAATTTGAAGGGAAGTACATTTTATGAAAACAGCATTCAAACGAATTGCGTCGTCAGTTTGTGCAGTAGCTCTTGCTACTTCAATGTTGGTATCAACTACAACAGTATCAGCCTCAGCACTGACTTATGATGGTTCATCATCATACGAGTCAGGTAAGTATTACAAGAACCTTACAAAGGTTACTCTTACAGGCGATCAGAGAAAAGATATTGTTAATGTGGCAAAATCTCAGGTTGGTTATTTAGAGGGAAATAGCACAGCATATCTTTCAGGTCAAACAGCTGGTAGTGCTAACTATACCGAATATGGTCGTTGGTATGGTACACAGGATATGTGGTGTGCAATGTTTGTTTCTTGGTGTGCTAATACAGCAAAAATAAGCACTTCAATTGTTCCTAAGCACAGCTATACAGTAGCAGGATTAGATGAATTTATAAAAAAGGGACAGGCATATTCTCGCTCACAGATTGCCAGTGGTAAATATACTCCTCAGGCTGGTGATATAATCTATTTCAAGAGTAGTAGAAATAACAATAAAACAAACCATGTTGGTATTGTAACAAAATATGCAAACAACAAGGTTTATACAATTGAGGGTAATGATTCAAATGCTGTAAAAACTGAATCATATTCCATTACAGATACATATATTGTATACATCTGTAAGCCAGCATACAAGACTGCTAAGAGTTCAGTTTCACTAAATAAAACTTCTCTATCATTATATGATGGTAAGTCAGAAACTCTAAAAGCAACAGTTACAGGTAGTAGCAAAGTATCTTCATGGACATCAAGTGATAAAAAGATTGCAACAGTATCATCAGGCAAGGTAACAGCAATTGCTCCAGGTACAGCAACAATTACTGTAAAGCTTGATAATGGTAAAACAGCTAAATGTACAGTTACAGTTAAAAAGTCAACTGTAAAGCTAAATAAAACATCTCTATCATTATATGAAGGCAAAGCAGAGACACTAACAGCAACAGTTACAGGTGGTAGCAAGGTAGCTTCATGGACATCAAGTAATAAAAAGATAGCAACAGTATCATCGGGTAAGGTAACAGCAGTAGCTCCAGGCACAGCAACAATCACAGTAAAGCTAGCAAATGGTAACACAGCTAAATGTACAGTTACAGTTAAGAAGTCAACAGTAAAGCTAGATAAAACCTCTGTATCACTATACGAAGGACAGACAGCTACACCAAAAGCAACAGTAACAGGTACAAGCAAGATAGCTTCATGGACATCAAGTAACACAAAGGTAGCAACAGTAACATCAGCTGGAAAAATCACAGCAGTAGCTCCAGGTACAGCAACAGTTACAGTAAAGCTAGCAAATGGTAGTACAGCTAAATGTACAGTTACAGTTAAGAAGTCAACAGTAAAGCTAGACAAAACTACTCTATCACTTGAGAAGGGTAAAACAGCTACACTAAAA
>JAXJTP010000016.1:0-7521 GCA_036309525.1 Acutalibacteraceae bacterium
GTTTTATTACCTTATGAATTTACACTATTCTCAAACTGTGGAATAGCAGTTTATCATCTGATTAAGTTTTATTACCTTATGAATTTACACTATTCTCAAACTATGTTACAAAATTGCACTATGTAACAAAGTTTTATTACCTTATGAATTTACACTATTCTCAAACCTGTATCAGCGTGGCACAGCTTGCGATCAGTTTTATTACCTTATGAATTTACACTATTCTCAAACGCATCGTCTATGTAGCCCTGCACATTGTTAGTTTTATTACCTTATGAATTTACACTATTCTCAAACTATATGCTGATGATATACACATTTATTTTCGTTTTATTACCTTATGAATTTACACTATTCTCAAACCTCAAACCTCAAATGAAGAATAAAATGTGCCCACTATACTGCACATGGCAATTCATAAGGTAATTTTATAATATTACTAAATTATAGGATTGTCAACCATTACGCATAAATCGTTGTCTACAATAACAGGCTGTACCTTGCTGGATATATTTTCGGGTGCGATATTTTCTAAGATAACCAGATTTACATCCAGTGCTTCTATATTTCTGTAAAATTCTTCGAGCTCTTCGTCAGAAAAATAAGAATAGAGATTTTTCACAATATAGCATTTTATGCCCATATACATATTTAACAATTTGATAAATCGTAGGAGTCGTTCAATGCTGTTAGAGGAGTCATCCTTTGGCGAAAACGAAAATAGCTTTATCAGCGACATAGCTTCTATGCTGTCACAAAACTCAAAATCAAAGTCGTGGTCCTGTGCAAGGTGGTTGCACAAAAGCAAGCAGGCTTGTCTTATAGCACAAAGCTCTGAATAATAGGTTGTATTGGTTGACCTTTCTAAATCGCTGTTGATTTTTGTCATAAGCCTTTTGTCAGCAAAAGGAAATGTAAGAGCATCGTTTATAAATCTTATTTTTTTGCCAAAATCAATAAGTGTAGAATTTTCTGAAAATACAAACAGCTCAGAACCATTTTCTTCGGCTAAATCCAGAATAGTCGCTCTGTACAAATGGCGATTTTCTATTATCAACAGCTTTATCCTTTTGTTTTCAAAATCTACAGGAGATTTAAAGTATTTATACATCATTTTCATAATATCAACAATCTTTCGTCTGTGTCTACGGTGTCACAGGAATATTCACCAGTTACAATCTCCATTTTTGAAAATTGCTTTTCGGTTATAGTAAGTATCTGCACTAACCCCTCGTCAGGCTTATTCTTTTTTATACCATCTTTTATGCTTGTGGCATTATTCTGGTTTAATGCAAGCTTTACATATATAGATTCCTGCAACATCATAAATCCGTTTTTTATTAGGTATCGTCTGAATTTTGAGTAATTTCGTCTGTTAACTGCTGTGTCAACAGGCAAATCGAACATAACAAGTATTCTCATAAATCTATAGCTCATTTCTTCACAAACCTTATAAGTGCAGTATCGTTTGCTTCTATAGCAGAAAAAACGCTCTTGCAATAAATTTTAATAGAATTCAGCATTGTCTGCTTTCTCTCATCTATAATCAGCTCGTCATTCAACAGATTCAATATCTTTATTTTTTCTTCCCTTTCAAATTTTTGTGGATTCATTTCTTTTACAAGCAAATCTACAAAGGGTCTGAACGGCTCCATAAGGTCACAGCTGAGATTATATTGATTAAACATATTATCATGGAATAACCCCAGCTGTGTTAAATATCCATTGGATATTACCTCTCGGTTGAATACAGACAATATAAGGCTGTAGCCATAATTTAATGCTGAATTAATAGGGCAGTTGTTACTTCGGGAAAAGCTTTTGCCAAAAAGTGCGTTAAAATACACCTTTGCAGAGTGACCCTCTCGGTTAGACTCATCGTTTATTTCGATTTCCTCAATATACTCAAGAAGCTTTTTGTATTGCTCAATACCATAATACTCAAGCACAAAGGCTTGATTTCTGATTTTCTCAGCAACAATACTTGTCCACACACATTGCTTTGTAAAGCTGTCCCACTCTATCTGCCTTTTTAGCTTAAGGCTACAATCGTGGCTACCATGGTAAGCAGTAAGCTCGAATGAAGGGCTGTGCTTTTCATCGCAGAAAATAACAGTCACCTTCTTTTTTACAAGCTCGTTAAGCAATGTAGCAGTAACAGAAACTGATGTACTTTCAATTAAAAGCACAGAAATCTCGCTGATATGTATTTTTGTTGTGTTTTCAACATCTCTTACAACTAAATGCCCTAAGCTGTAATCAAGCTTAGAGGTTTTTGTGATTACTACAGTACGCCAGCTCATTGTTACTGCCTCCCTTATATTTTACATATTCAATAAATCAATTTCATTTTCGTATAATCCGGTTATTGATTGATTTATCATTTTGATTGATTTTACATTGCTTATTTCGGATAATGTTGAGGTTGTAGATAAAACACCACTCTTTTGTGCTTCTCCGATAAGCTTTAAATCGCCTGTTAAAACATTTGAGTGTATAATTTTTAACAGCTCAGCAATTATATAGCATTGCTCTTTTATACCAAGACCAGAGAATAGCTCTCTGTGTTCAATCAGCTTTTGACCCAATTTAGCATATTTAGCTTTATATATGGTGTCAGTCATTTTGTGAATGAGTATGTCATATATACCGATGTTTTCTTCTGCTGAAACCTCGTCAAAGCTTGTCACTTCGTAGTCATCAGGCTTTGTAAGAAGCTTTAACAGTCTTTTAATATACACCTCATTCTTATAGCCTGTTACAAGCTGAACAGCAGGCTTATATATTATGGCTTTACCACCACTGGATTTACTGCTTATATGCATTCTGAAACCGTCAATTTCGATACAGGTGTTAATTTTTACACACCTTATTAAAATTTTTGCCTCGTTAAGCCCTAAAACAGCTGTAAGATATTCGTCTGGATTGGCTTCGTATGCACTTAGCATATAGCTATCAATAGCAACCAGCTGTCTTACTCTTTTACCCTTTTGGTTTGTATGCTCTACAAAGGCAAAGTAAGGTGCCGTAGGCTTATCGTAGCCACCGTATTTAGAAATATCACTAAGTGGTGAATTGTGCTTTAATGGTGCCTGACCACTGCCTTTTTTCAGAGGATTCATTTTAAATAGCTCACCGTGCTTAATGTAAGAATATCTGGTAAATAAAATATTGTTTTTGCTCATAGTGCGTTTAACAAGTCGTATAGATGTATCGTTGTCGGCTATCCATGCGTTTTTAGTGTTAAAGGTGAACATTCTGTTCAGGCTGTATTTCTTTGTTTGTAAGCCCTTTATAAATATGCTTTTGTTGTGTGTGTAGCGTTCATTATAAACATTACCCACTACAATATTCAGGTATGCGTCCTTAGCGTGGTGCAGGTCGTTTACCTCTCGGCATTTCAGCAAATCGTAGCTATGTCTGAATTCAGACACAAGAGAAGCCTTTACATATACAATTTCTGTGCTTGGTCTTGGATAAAGCACACCCAGTATTTCTGCAACTGCCTTTGTTGACTGACCAGTTTCGACAAGCTGTCTTGCAATAAAGTCAGAAAGCTCATCATCAGTAAGTGGAGTAACACGAGTAAGACGCTCGTACTTCTTTTTGCTGATAAGCTCCTTTTCCTTAAGGAATTTCCAATGGCTCTTCATTTTAGAGCGAAGCTCGGCATTCAGAGGATAGTCATTATCCTTGTAAGCGTTAACTTGCTTTTTAACAAGCACCCTGTTGTCAAAGCTATCGTCTTTAACCTTAGAGCGTGGGAAAATATGGTCGATGTCGTAAAGATTGTTATTGAACAGGTCGCTCAGATTTATAGGCTCGCCTGTATACATACATCTACCCAGCTGTGTGTAATAAAGATAAAGCTTGTCACGCTTGAATTCCTCGTCAGGGGTTTCAAGCAAGGCTTTGTATAGGTCCTCGGCTTCCTTTTTGCATTTACTGTAAAGCTCAAGTAGCTTTGTTTTGCGAGAAGACTTTCTGCCAGCATCTCCCTTTTTCTCGTCACGGCGAGTCATTTCAACAAAGATTTTAGTAGGAGCACAGCCCATAATTTTCGTTATTTCCTCAACAATTTTCAGCGATTGATATATAGGGCGTTTTACCTTAGGAGAAACATACAGGTCTTCTACCATTTCTTTAAGTGTACCCTGCTTTTTACAGCCAAGCACAGCCTGCTCGATAGCCTTGCCAAAATTATATTTTGAGCCAAGCAAAACCATAAGGTTGTCGTTGGTGTTCCAGAGTGTGTCTATTATGTTGCTGGTTATTTCGCCTGTTTCGGCAGAAAAATCATATATTTCTGTCAATAATTCTCTTGAAAGAGAACCCCAGTCGCTGTATTTCAGTCGGCTTATTTTACGTATAGCCTCATCATCTATATGGCTACCCAGCTGATTTCTTAAACGCTTGCGTAATAGCTTTTTATCATCTCCGAAGATTGTAACGGCAGAGATAACAGCCTCCATTTCTTCCTCTGTAAGCTTAAATGGCTTAAGCTCTATATATGAACGCATATTAGCTTTAAAATCTCCGTCAATACCAGTAAGCTCAATATTCTTTTCGTTTGTAAGTGAGGCTATATGCTCTTTTACTGCCTTTTGAGTAACTCGTTTTTTTACCAGAAACAGCGAATTGAAAATACTTTGCTTTAATTCAACACTAATTTTCTCACCGTTTACACATAGGTTGTTAAGCTCGTTAAGTACAGTAAAGCGAGAGTATAGTATGGAGCTTTTAGGTATTACATCTTTAGTTGGCAGATATGTACATTTGCTTGTGAGGTTTTTAATAAATGCCTCAGCTGATTTTTCAATATCTACTACCCTGCTGAAATTCCAAGGGTAGATTTTTTCATTGCTTCTTACAAGCCATGATTTATCACTGTGAGTGTTAAGTGGTCCTACATAGTAAGGTATTCTGTATTCAAATATTTTTATTATCTTATCCTTAACAGTTATACCATCTGTATCGGCTTCGTTTAAAAACTCAAGATATTCGCAGGCATTATTAAGTATCTGCTTCAGCTCGTCACGATGTAATTGCATTGGTATTACACCATTATCCTTGATAATCTGCTTCGGCATAAAGCTTCCGTTATCAATTTTTGAGAACATTTCTGCGTATTCAGGCTTATCAGTAACATAAGGCTTAAGCTCGGTTTTCAGGAATTTACAAAAATCCTCCTGCTTAGCCTTTTGCTGTAGCACGCCATTTTTACCGTTTTCTTTGTATTTTCCACTATATGCTGTGTAGTTGCTTAATCCCTTTTTACTTTCTCTGAAAATTCTGGAATATTTACCCTTGCAGTGTGTTTTTACATAGCTTTTAAGGGTTTTAAGGTCTGATTGGTGCTCCTCATATGATTTAACCTTAGCCACTGAAATATAGCGTTCATTTTTTAGAATATCAGCAAGCAATGCCCAGTCATAAATTGCTTTAGCCTTTTCTATAAGCTCGTATCTGTCAACCAGCAGAGTGCGATATGCGTCTTCATTATCGTCAAAGCCACTGCTGAAGTCTATTTTAGAGCTTTCTTCCTCATCAAGAGCTTCGTCGTTATAAATATCAGAAAGCTTTACCTTTTGGCCACATATAAGCTTTATAATGGACATTTGCTGTACATTCTTTTTTGGGGTAATACCACATAGTACAGCTATCTGTGAGGATTTAGCAGTTTTGCTGAGTGATTTGTTTTTAAGAATATCACCAGCCCTTTCGGCGTCGGTGCATTCCAGCTCAAGCTCATATTCCTCGCTTAAAAATGCAGTAAGAGCGTATAAAAGCTTATCAAAGGATTGTACCGAGTTAAAGTCATCACCCAGATTATCGAATAAAAAATGACCTCTGTTTTTTATAATATGGTGTAAAGCAAGGTACACAAGCCTTACATCGTGTGGAGCCTTATTTTCGATAAGCTCCTTTCTGAGGTGAAATATAGTTTTGTAATCCTCGTGAAATTGCACATCGGTGTAATCATCATCAGCAAAAACAGCGTATGGTACAGCTGTACTTTTATCCTCCAAATACAAATTACTTTCTTTCAATCTTTGAAAAAATGCTATATCCTTTTTAGCTATTTCAGCATTAAAAAGCATTTGCAACCATTCTATTCTCTCGTGTCGTCTGAAGCCTCTTCTGCGTGAAGCTCTGAAGCCTCTACGCTCTTGTGCTGTTTTACTTTCGTCAAAAAGTCGCACACCCCACATTGCATTACCCTTAAATTTAGCAAGCTGATAGCTTTCGTGTGTAACTGCCCAGCCTATAGAGTCAGTGCCTATATCAAGACCTACATAATAATTATTCAAAAAAATCAACCCTTTCTATTGACAAAATATAAATATTGCGTTATAGTATAAACATCTCAAAGCCTTATGAGATTACACTATGAGTTCAAATAAAAGTTTACTCAATCTGCTGTTTTATAACAGCTATCACAGTGTGTGAGCTAAAGACCCGATTAGTCGGGTCTTTTCTTTTTAAATTACTACAATAACAATAAAAAACATCATAAAGAAGTAAATTTTTATCATATTCACCAATAAGTATGATAACGCATATACTCTTGATTGTCAAAGGTTTTTGGTGAAAAATCAGCACTATAAATTTATATAGTATTAACAGCAAGCTTTTATTGTTTATAAATGATGATACCTTAGTATTGGCAGTGATTAAATCGAAAATTGTAAATTAAAGGCAGAAACATTTTTGATAATTTAAACGACTTATTTTTCGCTCAAAATTATACATTTAATCTAGCGTTTTGGGTCATTGTAATTTGATATTTATATTTTATATATACTACTATTTATCATATATAAATATGTTAATATGCGAAGGAAGAAGTAATTATAATGAAAAAAGCTGATGCATATAAAATATATTTCAATAAAGAATATTTGATGGGCCCTAGTAGTGTAAGATTGCTTGAAGAAATGCTTGAAGAAATGCTTGAAAAATACCCACTTAAAAAGGGTATGCGAGTATTAGACCTAGGCTGTGGAAAAGGATTAACCACTTTATTTCTTGCAAAGGAATACGAAAAATATATGGGAAGAAAATATTGATGATTTGTATTAACGATTGCAGAAATTGCAAGCATAAACGACCTTTAATAGATAATTGGCTTTCTTGTTGTGATGCTTTCCCGGAAGGAAAACCTATAGACTTTGATTATAACAAAATCTCAGAATGGAAAGCATGTAATAACGGCATAGGCTTTGAGCCTATAGATGTGGATAAATAGATTGTTAAAGATAGCCACTTGCTTTTAGTAGGTGGTATTTTTATAACCAAATTTAAGAAAACGAGGTAATAAAATGGCAGATGATAAAAATAAACCGAAATACTGTAATTACAGTATATTGATAATGTGCAGATGAAAAGACAATGATACTTGCGTACGATGATTTGAAAAATATAATCCTTGCACCTGGAATTACACAGAAAATAAAACGCACTGAGGTATGGAAAAAGTGTTGATTTTACTAGGATTTTTGTGATTTTTATGGTATAATA
>JAXJTP010000017.1:0-24149 GCA_036309525.1 Acutalibacteraceae bacterium
GGGTGGTGGGGTCGAGGGGTAACACCCCTCGTGGGATTTTAAAGGGCAAAGCCCTTTAACTCATAGTTTTTCTCTAAAAATGCCGTGTACACGGCATTTTTAATAATCATGGGAAGTTTAGGGCTTCGCCCTAAAAACCCATAAGGGGTTTCACCCCTTAACCCCAAAAGCCTTTAAAAAGGCTTTACCCAAACTTTAGGTTTTGGTTTGTGCTAATCTTAAGTGCCCTACAACCCCAAATTTATCATTGTTTCACGTGAAACATCACAAAACGAACAAAGGCTACACACATAATGCTGTGTGTAGCCTTTGCCCTGAATTTAGATAAGGAAATGGGTATGAGTAGAAGTTGTAAGTAATTTTTATTATCTGCTATAAACAGATGACTTTGGGATTTTTACGCTATATTCAATATACTCGTCATTTTCAATTTTATTACTTATAGCATTCACCCCACTTAGCTTCATTGTATCAAAGGCTTTTGTAAGAGTATTAATAAATATTCTTACATCCTTAATAACAATCTTTTCGTTCTTCCTTTTACTTTGCTTTTCATATACCTTATTATGCATATTCTCAATATATTTTTCGCTTTCTGTTACATTAAGCGAGTCAGCAACTATTTTTTCTAGCACATCAATTCTTTCATTCTCGTCAACCCTAAGCATAAGTCTTGCGTGACGTTCAGTTAGCTTATTTTCAATTATAAATTTCTGCTCAGCCTCATTCAGCTTTAACAATCTTAATTTATTTGCAATAGTAGATTGCTTTTTACCAAGCTGTCTTGCAATCTGATCCTGAGTCATTCTACATTCTAAAATCAACCTTTTTATAGCCTCTGCCTCTTCAAACATATTTAAATCTTCTCGCTGAACATTTTCTATCAACGCAAAAACTGCCGATTGATTATCTGAGCATTTCATAATAATACAGGGTACCTTATTAAAGCCAGCCATAATTGCAGCACGCAATCTGCGTTCACCAGCAACAAGCTCATATTCCACCGAGCTTATTCTTCTTACTGTAAGAGGCTGAATAATTCCGTTTCTATATATACTATTAGAAAGAGAGCTTAGCTCCTCCTCCTCAAAAAATCTTCGTGGCTGTGATTTGTTAGGAAAAATATACATCACTGGAATTTCTGCAAGCCTGTTGCTATCTCTGTTAAAAATCAAATATATCACCTCTTTCTCTGATTTATTTCAGTAAATATATATTATCATTAAAGCTATTCTTTATTTGTCAAAGTAAGAATGAAGTAAATATATTCTTTTAGTTGCAATTATCTATTTGCAGTCGAAAAAAGCTAACACTTGTATAAATGCTACCATTTACATTAAATACCATTTAAGATATAATAAAATTATAGAATAATCATTATATTTTGTCGCTGTTACTAAGCGTAACATAGTTGTTACAGTTAATTTATTGCCTGTTATGCAGTTATAGTGATACACTTTACCTATCAAAAAACTGGAGGAACAAAATTATGACATTCGGAACAAAATTAAAGCAAGCAAGACAAAAGGCTAAATTATCACAGGAACAGCTGGCAGAGAAACTAAGCGTTTCAAGAAGTGCAGTAGCAAAGTGGGAAACCGACAAGGGTATGCCAGATATTGATAACCTTAAGGCTATTTCACAGCTACTTGATATTAGCATAGATTACCTGTTAGCCGAGGATGAGCAGATAAGCTTTCAGACTATTAAAGAGCCTATTAATTTAAATGATTACGAAAAGCACCCTTTGCGACATTCTAAAAAGGATTCAGTGGTAGTTGCAAAGTATTCAGATGCAGATGCTATTTATTTACTTTTCAGAGAAAAAAAGCTAAGTGTAGTAGAGCATATTCTGGAATGGACAACTGATTTTTTTGGTATATTCACCGTTGCAGATCAGCTTAATAATACCGACTTCTATTATCTGGTAGAAAAGAATGATAAGCAGTTTTTAGTTTCTGTATCTGAAGAATTTATCATTTCATCAGAGCTCACAACAAAAATAACAGCCTATAAATTTGTTATAGGCAAAAACAAATTCAGAAAATCTAAATATAGCATACTGGATAAAGCATAAAAATCTCCCCTCTAAATAAAATAGAGGGGAGATTTTTTATATCATTATAATGGTTTCTTAGAAATCTTTGAGCCGTGTCTTGGGTAGGTGTATGGTGTTGGGTTCAGCTTGTCTACAATCACAATGCTTCTGCTGTTGTCGCCTATGCTGAATTGCACCACATTATTACATTTTCCACCAAGTATTCTTATTCCCTTTTTAGCCTCGTCAATTTCTGACTGTACATTAGGGCCCTTCATAGAAATAAACCTTCCACCCTTGCGTACAAAAGGAATTGAATATTCGCTAAGCACATTTAATGGAGCAACTGCACGTGATATTGCTATGTCGTATTGCTCTCTGTGGTTTTCCTGTCTGCCTAAATCCTCTGCTCTTGAATGAACGGTATTAAGCTCAAGGTTTAATTCCTTTGCTACCTCATTCAGAAAAACAAGTCTTTTATTAAGGCTATCCAGCAAAGTTATATCTAAATCCTCTCTTAAAATCTTTAAAGGAATACCAGGAAAGCCTGCACCTGTGCCTATATCTATTACCTTGGCATTTTTCTTTATTTTAACATAATTCAGAACAGAACAGCTATCTACAAAATGCTTTACAGCAATTTCTGTAGGTTCCTTTATTGCTGTAAGATTCATTTTACTGTTCCACTCAATAAGCATATTACAATAAATATTGAACCTATTAATCTGTTCCTCTGTAAGCTCAATGTTAAACCTTTTCATTCCAGCTATTAAAGCTTCATTAAAATTTTCCATAATCTATTATCCCTTATTACCTTTATGTGAGTTTTGAGCCAGCCATATAAGCAGTACAGAAATATCAGCAGGGCTTACACCACTTATTCTGCTTGCCTGACCTATATTCTGTGGCTTTACCTTGTTAAGCTTTTCAATAGCCTCTAATCGCAGGCCTGTTATCTCTGCAAAATCAAGCTTAGGTAGCTTTTTCTCCTCTAGCTTTCTCATCTTTTCAATCTGTTCAAGCTGACGCTTTATGTAGCCCTCGTATTTTACATCAATTTCCACCTGCTCCAGAACATTTGCGTCTAGCTGTGGTCTTGTTGTGTCTACATTTGTTAAGCACTCGTAATTAATCTGTGGGCGTTTCATCAGGTCTATTAATCTTACACCTGTTGTTATAGCAGATGTTTCACGTGAAACAAGTATCTCGTTTACCTCGTCTGAAGGAGGAATTACAGTGCTTTTAAGTCTTTTAATCTCTTCCTTTTTCTGCTCCTGCTTTAGGGTAAACCTGTTCCATCTGTCGTCACTGATAAGACCAATTTTTCTTCCCATCGGAGTCAAACGCTCGTCTGCATTATCCTGTCTTAAAATCAGGCGATATTCTGAACGAGATGTCATCATTCTGTATGGATCATCTGCACCCTTTGTGATTAAGTCATCTATAAGTGTACCTATGTATGATGAAGCTCTGTCGAGTATAAAAGGCTCTTTCCCCTGTACCTTTAAAGCAGCATTTATACCAGCAACCAAGCCCTGTGCAGCAGCCTCCTCGTAGCCCGAGCTACCATTAAACTGACCAGCACCATATAAATTAGGGAAATTATTAAACTCAAGTGTGCTGTTCATCATAGTAGGGTCAACGCAATCGTATTCAATAGCATATGCAGGTCTCATAACAATAGCATTTTCTAAGCCCTTTATAGAGTGGTAGAAATTAATCTGCACATCCTCTGGCAATGATGATGACATACCCTGTAAATACATTTCCTCTGTATCCATACCACAAGGCTCAATAAACAGCTGATGTCTTGGCTTGTCTGCAAATCTAACTATTTTGTCCTCTATACTAGGGCAATATCTAGGGCCTACACCCTCAATAAGTCCACCATATAAAGGTGAACGGTGTATATTATCAAGAATAATCTGCTTTGTCTTATCGTTTGTCCAGCTTATGTGGCACTTGATTTTATTTTCAAGAGGCTCTAAGGTATCATAAGAAAATGGTACAACAGGCTCATCTCCTGGCTGTTCCTCAAGCTCTGTAAAATCAATGCTTCTTCTTAGCACTCTTGCTGGTGTACCTGTTTTAAAGCGTCTTAATGATAAGCCTAAATCCTTTAACGATTGACCTAAGAAGGACGCTGGGAAAATTCCGTCTGGGCCACTTTCGTAAGAAACATCGCCAACATATATTCTACCACCTAAGAATGTACCAGTAGCTATAATTACAGCCTTACATTCATACTGTGCCTTTAATCTTGTTTCCAGCACCCAGATGTCGTCCCTTTGCTCTATGCTTACAATTTCAGCCTGATGAACCTCAAGATTTTCCTGTAGCTCTAGCTTGTGCTTCATTATGTCGCTGTATTTTCTTCTGTCTATCTGTGCTCTTAATGAATGTACAGCAGGGCCCTTGCCACGGTTAAGCATACGCATTTGTAGCAGACTTTCGTCTGCTGTTTTACCCATTTCTCCACCTATTGCGTCAATCTCTCTTACAAGATGACCCTTGGCAGTACCACCAATAGATGGATTACAAGGACAGTTTCCAACTGCGTCCATATTAATTGTAAATGCTACTGTATTACAGCCTAGTCTTGCCGAAGCTAAAGCAGACTCTATTCCAGCGTGACCAGCACCAATTACTGCAACATCAAACCTACCGGCTAAATAGCTCATAGTTATCTCTCCTTACTCTCTATTTGTAACAATTTCAACTTCAAAATATTTCTCTTGAAAATTAACCTGTTTAAGTATTTCCTCTGCTGTAAATTCAGCGTTATCGGGTGCTACCACCAGCTTATCCTCTACATCGTTTAATCTGTGTATAACAGCAATAGCCTTGCCTGTAAAGCTATCAACAGGCTTATCTACTCCAATAATATATGCGTCCTGCTCCTCACCATCTGGAGCTATCATATTCTCAATATATCCATAGTTAACTGAATAAAAAATATCGTTATGCTTTGGGTGGTATGTACCCATTTGTCTGTCAACCTTAACGGTTACAGCAGTGCCAAGTAGCTTATATATTTCATTTCTCATAATTATTTACCAACACAGAATTTAGAAAATACATTATGAACAATAACCTCGCTTGCTCGCTCGCCTGTAATCTCTAGTATGCTTTGAATTGCGTCCTCTAGTGATACCGTTGTAGCGTCAAGAGTAAGACCAATTTCAAGCGAATAAATAGCCTCATTAATTGCCTCTAACGCTCTTACAGCACAGTCACGCTGTCTTTCAGTAGCAAGAGTAGCTACTGATGGATCAAAATCTGCTGTGCCTGTTATTTTCTCAACAGCCTTTACAAGCTCATTTATACCGTCGCCATTTTTAGCAGATATAAATACAAGGTTCTTAACCTGCGATTTAATCAGCTCTACATCTAAAACAGCTTCCTTATCAGTTTTATTTATAATTGCAACGCTTGGCAGATCGCTGATAGTTTTCAACAAGTTAACATCTTCATCGTTAAGCTCCTGTGTGGCGTCAAATACAGCAAGTATCAATCCACTTGTTTCCATTCTTTGGCGTGCCTTTTCTACGCCTATTTGCTCAACTATATTGTCGGTATCACGCAAGCCGGCTGTGTCTGAAAGATTAAGTGTAACATCGCCAAGCACTACGGTTTCTTCTATAATATCTCGGGTTGTGCCTGGGATATTTGTAACTATTGATTTTTCGTAGCCTGTAAGCTGATTCATAAGTGTAGACTTACCTACATTAGGCTTACCAACAATAATTGTATCTACACCCTTTTTAAGCACCATACCAGCGTCGTAATTTTTGAGCAGATTTTCTACAAGCTCCTTAGCGTTTGTCAGATTATTTTTCAGATTGTCATTATCCACCTGAGGTATATCCTCCTCTGGGTAATCTGCCCAAGCAGAAAGATGACCTGCTGAATTTACAAGTATATCATTTATCTTAAATATTTCCTTGCTTATTTTACCCTCTCGGCAGGCTAATGCAGTACGAGCCTCGGTTTTACCCTTTGCAGAGATTATATCCATTACAGCCTCTGCCTCTGATAAATCCATTTTGCCATTTAGAAAAGCTCGCTGAGTAAACTCACCAGCCTGTGCAGGCTGTGCACCTGCATTTATAACAGCACGCAAAACCTGCTTTGTAACATACATACCACCATGGCAAGAAAGCTCAAGCACATTTTCACCTGTGTAGCTATGTGGTGCTCTGAAAACAGTCGCTACTGCTTCATCAATTTTCTCGTCATTGTCATACACATTGCCATAAGCTGCTGTATAGCCATTCATTTCTGAAATTTTCTTACCGTTTATATTTTTAAAAATCTTATCACCAATATCAAAGGCACTTTCGCCCGATATTCTTATAACACCTATACCACCAGGGCCATTTGCAGTTGATATAGCAGCTATTGTATTTGCACTCATAGTAATTCACCTAAATCAAAATAAAATTTAACACTAAAAACATCTAAATAATATTATATTAAGATATTATTTAAAATACACACAAAAATCAAACATCACAAACTAATTATCCAGAGCCTCTCACTTCAAACACAGATATATTTTAATTAAGAGAAGCTAATACAACAAAAGGGTCATACTACACCCCTGTGGTAGTTAGTGAGGAATTTTATGAGATAGCTCGAAGCCTCTCCAAAACAATACTTACTTTATTCTGTAAGCAAGTAAGAGCCTTAATGCAAAGAATTTACAAAGTAAATTGCTTGCAAGGCTTGAGCAATATTCAATAATAAAAAACTATTTGTAAGCAATATAAACGTAAACAACATTTATACAAAGCCTTGTATTACAGCAGGAGCAATCCCCTGCCCTACATCATTTGTGTGTTTAAAATAATTCACTATTAATTTAACAAATCCAAATTCAAAAATTCTATAATATATAGCTACGGGCGACCATTGGCCGCCCATATTATAATTATTTATAAATTATTCTTCGTTATTGCCAGATTCTGCTGTTGCTTCGCTTGTTACCTCGGTTGCAGTTGCTTCAGCTGTCTGCTGTTCAGCGTCAGCATTTTCTTCCTCGTGAGGTGCTACTGCAATAGTAACTACCTTATTGTCACCATTTACCTTCATAACTGTTACACCCTTGCTAGGTCTTGCACAAACTCTTATAGAGCTTGCCTCTATTCTTATGATAACACCATCTGAAGAAATAATAACAATATCGTCCTCGTCAACATTTACTGTGCTGATAGCAGCAACATTACCGTACTTTTCTGTGTGATAGTTTATAATACCCTTACCACCACGGCTTGTAACACGATAATCTGCAACGCTTGACAGTCTGCCATAGCCTGTTTCTGAAACAGTAAGTAGCATACTGTCATCATCTACTACAGCCATACCGATAACGCTGTCGTTTTCAGCAAGTGTAAGAGCCTTTACACCTCTTGCACCTCTACCCATTGGGCGAACATTTTCCTCGCTGAATCTTATAGCCTTACCAAGCCTTGTAGCAATAATAACCTGACTGTCACCGTCTGTCATCTTTACCCAAGCAAGCTCGTCGTCCTCGTTAAGCTCAAGAGCAACAACACCACCCTTACGGTTTGTATTATATGCATTAAGCTTAATTCTCTTAACTAAGCCCTGCTTAGTAACCATAATCAGATACTTTTCATCATCAAATTCTGGTACTCTTATAACAGATGTAACCTTTTCGTCTGAGCTTATAGGCAACAGGTTAGCAATATTCATACCCTTAGAGGTTCTGCTACCCTCTGGAATTTCGTAGCACTTAAGTCTGTAAACTCTGCCGAAGTTTGTAAAGAATAGCACATAGTCATGGCTGTTTACTATAAACATATCAGAGGCTACATCCTCTTCACGCTTACTCATACCAGCTACACCCTTACCACCACGCTTCTGAGTATGGTATGTGTCTACTGACAATCTCTTTACATATCCAAAGCTTGTCATAGTAAGCACACATTCCTCCTGTGGGATAAGGTCTTCTATATCCACCTCACCACTTACAGATAGAATTTCTGTTCTACGTGGGTCAGCAAACTTTCTTCTTATTTCTAAGGCTTCAGTTTTAACAATATCAAGCTGACGCTCGTAGCTTGCGATAATCTCCTTAAAGTCCTTGATCTTTTCAACTAACTGCTGTAGCTCATTCTCAATCTTGTTTCTTTCAAGATTTGTAAGCTGTCCAAGACGCATCTGAACAATAGCCTGTGTCTGCTCCTCGTCCAGTCCGAATTTCTCGGTTAATCTCTGTCTTGCAGTAGCCTGATCCTTAGAGCTTCTTATAATTGCAATAACCTCGTCAATATAGTCAAGTGCAATCTTCAAGCCCTCTAAAATATGAGCTCTTTCCTCAGCCTTTTTCAGATCGAATATAGTTCTTCTACGAATTACATCAACCTGAAAATCTATATAATGCTGTAAAATCTGCTTTAATGTAAGAATTTTTGGCTCACCGTTTACTATTGCAAGCATAATTACACCAAATGTAACCTGCATTTGTGAGTATGAATATAGCTTGTTCAGTACAATCTCTGGTGAAACATCTCTTCTTATATCAATTTCAATATGCATACCATTTCTGTCTGAATGGTCTTCAATATTAGTAATACCCTCAATTTTCTTATCCTTAGCAAGCTCGGCAATGCTTTCAACTAATCTTGCCTTATTAACCTGATAAGGTAGCTCTGTAACAATAATTTTATATCTGCCGTTTTTAGCCTCTACAATTTCAGCCTTTGCACGAACAATAATCTTACCTCTACCTGTACCATAGGCAGCTCTTATACCAGCTCTGCCCATTATCAAGCCACTTGTAGGAAAGTCAGGGCCTTGAATATACTCCATAAGCTCTGGCAGGTCTGCGTCTGGGTTATCAATAAGATGACACATAGCGTCAACAACCTCACCAAGGTTATGTGGAGGAATATTAGTAGCCATACCTACAGCAATACCACTTGAACCATTTACAAGCAGATTTGGAAAGCGTGAAGGCAACACAACAGGCTCCTTAAGTCTGTCGTCAAAGTTAGGCATAAAATCTACTGTTTCTTTATCAATATCTGTAAGCATTTCTACAGATATTTTACTCATTTTAGATTCTGTATATCTATATGCAGCAGGTGGGTCACCGTCTACCGAACCAAAGTTACCGTGACCATCTACAAGAGTATATCTCATAGAGAAATCCTGTGCAAGTCTTACAAGTGCATCATAAACAGAAGCATCACCGTGTGGGTGGTAGCTACCAAGCACAGCACCAACGGTGTCGGCACATTTTCTGTATGGTTTTTCTGGTCCTAGATTTTTTTCGTGCATAGTATAGAGTATTCTTCTATGTACAGGCTTTAAGCCGTCACGAACATCTGGCAATGCTCTTGAAATAATAACAGACATTGAGTAATCAAGAAAAGACTTTTGCATTTCTTTTCTTAAATCAACATCAATTATTCTGTTGCTTTTGTTTTCTATATTATCCACAGGATTACACCCTCTTTAATACTTTAGTTTATTTTACAATGCTTTCTTCAAGCTTTGTATATATATCAGAAAATTTCTTTTTTGCGTTAATAGGCTTAAAGGTTGTACTATCTACAAAGCCATGCTCAGTAAAGCCACAGTTTACAAGCTGATTTTCACTGTTGTAAAGATTATATGCAAACTTAATCTTTGCAGGCTTAATTTCTGCCACGGTAGTTTCTACAACAATTTCGTCTGTAAATTTTACTGGCATTTTGTAGCTACAGCCCAGATTAATAAGTGGAAGCATAAGACCCTTTTGCTCAAGCTCAAGATAAGAAACACCAAATTGCTTTATAAAGTCAACTCTTGCCTGCTCGTAATATAATGCATATACAGAATGATGTACAATTCCCATCATATCAGTTTCGCCATATCTTGCTGTAATATAGGTTTTACTCTTCATAACATTTCACCCTTTAATAGCTTAGTGTACCCTTCTTAAGCAAATCAATAATCTCATCTCGTTTGCTCTTGTCGATAGCTCGAAAAGGTATAACAAATAGCTGATCGTCCTTAACTCTTTTTATGATTATCACATTTTTGCATAGCTTCATTCTGTTTGAATTATTAAGCTTGATATACCAGCTATTTTCATTGCAACGTATCTGTAAGCTGTTGCTATAAACAGAAAATTTAATTGTATCTCCTTTTGCATTAAGCCTTGCAAGCTTATTCAACGAAAATTTAGGTATAAGCCATATAACAGCTAAAACTCCAACCGAAACCACAGTTAAAAACAAATCTCGAAATTTATTTTCGTAAATATAGGCTACTATAAAGCAGACTATTGCTATTATTAAAATAATAGTATAAATAACTGATTTTACGCCTACTGTTTTTATCATACCCGAGTTTACAAGCCCTTCGTATGCCTCATCCTTTTTCATTACAAAATCATTTTCGTAAATAAGCCTTTCTTTGGTAAGGCATTTTGAAATTTCCTCAGAATTATGTACCTCATCTAATATTTTACTTATGTTGTCATTATTATTTTCCAAAACAACTCACCCGTTAAATATCAAGATTCTGTACATACCTTGCGTTTTTCTCTATAAATTCACGTCTTGGCTCTACCTTGTCACCCATAAGAATAGTAAAAATCTCGTCTGCAGCCTCAGCGTCAGAAAGCTCTACTCTTAGCATAACTCTTGTTTCTGGGTTCATAGTAGTTTCCCATAGCTGTTCAGCGTCCATTTCACCAAGACCCTTATATCTCTGAATATCGCTTTTACCCTCAATGCTCTTTAAAATTTCATCTCTTTCCTGATCAGAATATGCGTATCTATGCTCTTTATTCTTTGTAATTCTGTAAAGAGGTGGCTGAGCAATGTAAATATGACCCTGCTCTACCAATGGTCGCATAAATCTGAAGAAGAAGGTTAGTAGCAATGTTCGAATGTGAGATCCGTCTACGTCGGCATCGGCCATAATAATTACCTTGCCATATCTCAGCTTTTCTATATCAAAATCCTCACCAATACCTGCACCTAATGCTGTAATAACAGGCATAAGCTTGTCGTTGCCATAAACTCTGTCAAGTCTTGCCTTTTCTACATTCAGCATTTTACCCCACAAAGGTAGAATAGCCTGTATTCTTCTGTCACGGCCACCCTTTGCAGAGCCTCCCGCAGAGTCACCCTCTACGATGAATATTTCAGTTTCGCTTGAATCTCTCGACTGACAGTCTGCAAGCTTACCAGGTAAAGAGGCATTCTCCATTGCAGATTTTCTTCTTACAAGCTCCTTAGCCTTTCTTGCAGCCTCTCTTGCTCGTGACGCTGCAAGAGCCTTTTCGAAAATCATCTTGGCAGAGGCTGGATTTTCCTCTAAGAAAATCATAAGCTTTTCATTCATAAGCTTTTCAACTATTGTTCTTATCTCTGTATTACCAAGCTTAGTCTTAGTTTGTCCCTCAAACTGAGCCTCCTTTAGCTTTACACTAATAACAACAGTCAAGCCCTCTCTCAAATCCTCACCTGTAAGGTTTTTGTCGCTGTCCTTAAGAATATTGAACTTTCTTGCATACTCGTTCATTACTCTTGTTAAGCCACGCTTAAAGCCGTCCTCGGCTGTACCACCGTCAACTGTGTGGATATTATTTGCAAATGACAGAATAACCTCGTTGTAGCTTTCGTTATACTGCATTGCAATCTCTACAGATGAAGAGTCGTCTGGTGCAGAGGTATTAAAATAAATAACCTCTGGATGTATAACATCAAGCTCACGCTTTTTGTGGATATAATCAACAAAGCTTACTATACCACCGTCATACTTAAAGTTCTGACTTACAACATTGTCCTCATCTCTGAGATCCTTAATCTCTATATTTACGCCGGCATTAAGAAATGCCTGCTCTCTTAGGCGTCTTTCAAGAATTTCAAATTCGTATTCTGTTGTTTCCTTAAATATTTCTCTGTCTGCCTTAAACAGTACCTCGGTACCCTTGTTTGTGCTTTCTCCAACAACCTCAAGTGGAGTAATTATATCGCCACGCTCGTATCTCTGCTTATATACCTTTTCACCGTCGCAAATAGTAACCTCAAGCCATTCAGAAAGAGCATTTACAACAGACGCACCAACACCGTGCAAGCCACCAGAAACCTTGTAGCCTCCACCACCAAATTTACCACCAGCATGTAACACGGTAAATACAACTGTAACAGCAGGTAAGCCCATTTTTTCGTTAATTCCAACAGGAATACCTCTACCGTTATCTCTTACTCTTATTATATTATCAGGCAAAATTTCAACATCAATTTTTGTACAATGTCCAGCCAGAGCCTCATCTATTGAGTTATCTACAATTTCATACACCAAATGGTGCAAGCCAGCCGGACCAGTAGAGCCTATGTACATACCTGGTCTTTTTCTTACAGCCTCAAGTCCCTCAAGAACCTGAATTTCGTTGGCTCCGTATTCATTTTCTACTTTTGTAATATCAAGATTATCCAATTAAAAACCCTCCGTTTTAAATTTTCTATCTCACTATTTTCTCTGTTTTTTATTATCAGCATTGTTATCCTCGGTTACTGCCTTATATTTTTTAAATCTTACGGTAAACTGTAAAATTAATAATGATAATCCGAAAAATATCAGGGTAAAAACTAACAATCCAATTAAATTAAAATTGCAATAATGGAATAACAGCAGATTAAACGCCATTAATATAATAATATCCACTGCTAAGAATATAGCCTTATTTTTAGCAGTATATACAGTAAATACCTTTTTGCAATTTCTGCATTCTATATTTCTATATCGTGTTATGTTTTTTACCTCGTTGTATCTGTAAACAGCATTACAATGAGGACAAACAGGCAATTCAAATAGCTTCAAATTTTATTCTCCTTAAAATTAAAGGTCAATATCAGAAATATCCATAAGCTCGTCATCATCAGCTATCTGAATTTTTGACATAACTCTGGTACCATCATCAAGCTTATTCATACTTTTAGTTGCGTCATCAGCTATTTCTGACTCAAAGCTATCAAAATCTAATCTGTTATTATTTTTCAAAGGAACCAGCTTCAAGAAAAATGGTGTAACTAAATATAATGCAAAAAATGGTAATGCTACCCATAGCATACCCCATAAATTTCCTATGTTATATGGGCTTGTTGCTACCACAACCAATAGCACAGCTAAAAGTATAGTAAAAGCAATCAGAAATTTATAAGCCTTTGAAAAGAATATATTTGAATGTCTGCCACAATGGCTACAGGTGTGCTCTCCTCTTTTCTTCTCTGCAAATGCACTAAAATATCCTAGCTTTTTTCCACAATATGGGCATTTTGTTTTTTTCATTTTATACTCAAGCTCCTT
This sequence comes from Acutalibacteraceae bacterium, assembly GCA_036309525.1. Taxonomy (GTDB): domain Bacteria; phylum Bacillota; class Clostridia; order Oscillospirales; family Acutalibacteraceae; genus CAG-964. The sequence goes on from JAXJTP010000017.1 coordinate 13,373, forward strand.
AGAAATAAGTATTCAGGCTGATATAAAAATATATAAGCCTAAAGATTTTTAAGAAAATTTTGTCTTTTAATAAGTGTTTTTGGCGATAGCTGGCTTACATACACAGTATTCTTATTTTTATTATTGCACACAATAAAGGATTTAGGCAATTCCATAGAAACATTTACCACTTCTTTATTTTTTGTACGCTCAGAAAGATATTTTCGTGTGTGCTTTGATATGGTTGTGTTATCCATATCAAAAATACCTATAATGTCCTTATTATTAACAACTGTGTTGCTTCCTAAATGTAAATACAAGGTACCACATTCCTTCGCTATTTTTGGGCTACATTGCCATTTTTAACCATAAACATTCTGCCCGACTCAAGCAAAGCCTCGGTAGAATAGTCACAGCAGGTAATAAACACCTGTCTGTTCTGTATTTTATTAAGCAAAAAGCTTTGTCGCTCCTTGTCAAGCTCGCTTAAAACATCATCAAGCAATATAACTGCATTTTCGCCAGTAAGAATATCCACAAGAGAAGCCTCGGCAAGCTTTAGTGACAAAACAGCAGATCTCTGCTGTCCCTGCGAGGCATACTGCCTTGCACCTCTGCCATTTATATTAATTTCAATATCATCTCTATGAGGGCCCTTTGTAGTACACCTGAGCATAAGGTCCTCTTTTCTATGCTTTGAAAGCAGATCAAAGAAATCCTCTGCAATTTCAGTAACCAAGGTGTCTGGTGTATACCTGTTTTTATACAGTATTTCAAGCTTTTCCTTATTCTCTGAAATACCACTGTGGTATTCTCCGGCAAGCTCTGAAAGCCTTGCTATATATTTAAGCCTTTCACTTATTATAACAGCACCATTTACAGCCAGCTCTCTGTCCCAGATCTCAAGTGTATCTGCAAGCTCTGAATAATTTGCAATATCCTTAAGCAGTGCATTTCTTTGATTTAATATTCTGTTATACTTAGCCAGATATACAGAATATTTAGGCTTTACCTGACAAATTGCACTATCAATAAATTTTCTTCTTACATTCGGGCCGTCCTTTACAAGTGACAAATGCTCAGGAGAAAAAACAATAGATGTAATTTTACCCATAAGATGTGACGGTGCAGGCTTTTTAATATCGTTTATATAAGCCTCTCGCTTATTATTAGCAAATTCAAGCCTTGCAGTCTGATCTCTTTCCTCGCTGAAAAACTCTATCTCAATTTCAGCAGTTTTTTTACCAAACCGAACAAGATCTCTGTCCTTTGCACCACGAAAGGATCTCACACCGTTGAACATCCATATACATTCAAGCAAATTGGTTTTACCCTGACCATTGTCACCTACTATGACATTCATTTTATCGCCGAATGATATATGATTATTTTCAAGATTTCTGAAATTTTCAAATTTCAGCCCTGTAATAATCACTTATAGTACACCTCAATAATTCTGTCTGGTGTTTCTACCTTGTCACCATTTCTGATCTTCTTGTTTCTCATATCGCAAGGAAAATCATTTACAAGAACATCACCATTCTGGATCAAAACCTTAGCCTGACCACCAGTCTGTGCAACACCGGCAAGCTTTAGCAGGTTATCTAATTTAATAAATTCTGTGTCAATAAATACTCTTTTTATCTCTTTCATTGCTTAAACCTCATTGGTACAACTAGGAATAGGAACGAATCACCCTGTATTGGTACAACCTTCATAGGTGTAAGCGATCCATTTAGCTGTATTTTTACTTCATCTGTTTCTGTATTTTTTAATGCATCAAGTAGATAACGGCAATTTAAACCGATCTCTACATTTTCACCTGTAATTTTCGCAGAAATTGCGTCATTTGCTTTACCGATTGCTGTTGAGCAGAATAGCTTTATCTGTGTATCCTCAACAACACATCTTATAGGACTCTGAATTTTGTCAGATGTAAGCAGTGACATTCTTTCTACCGAAGCTATAAAGCTTCTTGTGTTAATAATTATTTCTGTATTGCTTTCAGCTGGTACAGTTGTTTTGTAGTCAAGAAAATTACCCTCGATAAGTCTTGAAATAATAGAATAATTTTCTACCTTAAACACAGCATGACGCTGACCAACAACTATATTTACATTCTTTTCTTCATCAGTAATAAGCTTCAGGATCTCGCTGAGTGTTTTTCCTGGTACAACAAACTTACTGTTTTTATCACATTGTATTGCTTCCTGTCTTATAGCCATTCTGAAGCCATCAACTGAAACTATATTAAGCAGATTATTTTCGATACTGAACAAAGATCCTGTATAGGTTGGCTTTGTTGGATCATCTGATATAGCAAATATAGTTTGTTTGATCATTGTTTTTAGAATATTGCTGTTAATAGAGACCTTTTCCATTTCTTCTACCTTAGGTAGCTCTGGATATTCCTCTGATGATATACCAACAATATTGTATTCGGCACAGCCACTGTTAATATAGACTATCAATTTTTCGTCTGTTTCTATATTGACTATATTTTCAGGCAATCTTCTTACTATTTCACCTAATAGCTTTGCACTTACAACGATCTCACCCTTTTCCTGTACGTTACAATTGATGTAGGTTGTTATACCTATCTCAAGATCATAGCCACACAGTAATATTTTTCCTTCCTCAGCTCTTATCAATATTCCCTCTAATGCAGGCAGGTTACTTTTAGTAGAAACTGCTCTTTGAATATTAGTTACTGCTGATGAAAATTCTTTTTGGTTGCAAGAGAATTTCAATTTTGATCTGTCCTTTATATAGATAAATTAATATATTTGATTTTAGTAGTATTAGTAGGGGGTGTTAATTTGTTAGTTTGTCCGATTTTGCTCGATCTTAAGCCAAAAGTTTTTATTTTAAAGCTGTTTGTTTAATGTTGACAATAAAAAAGAAGTTTTAACATAATTTAACAAATTAACACCTTCGTGGAAAAGTAATAATAACTTGTTAATAAAACTGTTGAAAACCCTTTTGGCTTTACACAGCCCTACTCTATTCAATTTATATGAATTATTACATAGTAAAATTATAAGGAGCTTTGAAGATTTTTTCTTATATCCTTGATAATTTCCTTAACCTTAGGGTCAGTTTCCATATTTTTTTCTACCTGCTGGCAGGTATATACTATTGTGGAGTGATGTCTGCCGTTAAATTCAGCACCTATCTGCTCCATAGACATATTGGTTATATCCTTTACTAAATATATGGCAATTTGTCTTGCTTTAGAAAGGTTTGCACGTCTGTTTGAGGATTTTATTTCCTCTGGTGTAACGTTAAAGGTTCTTCCAACCTCTTCGATTATAGAATCAACTGTGATCTCAACGCTTACATCCTCGCTTTGTAGCTCTGCAATAACCTCGTGTGCCATTTTTATGCTGATCTTTTCGTTGCTCAGCATTTTTTTAGCGTGAAGCTTTTTTACAGCACCCTCAAGCTTACGGATATTTGTTTTGATCTTAGTTGCGATAAGCTCGCTTATATTGTAAGGAACCTCGATTTTTAGCTGTTCAGCCTTTTTATTGATAATTGTAATTCTTGTTTCAATATCTGGTGGCTGAATATCTGCAAGTAAGCCCCATTCAAAACGAGATTTCAGTCTGTCCTCAAGTGTTTTCATTTCTCTAGGAGGTACGTCAGATGTAAATACGATCTGCTTTCTTGCCTCGTACAATGTGTTAAAGGTATGGAAGAATTCCTCCTGAGTAGCCTCTTTACCTGCGATGAAATGAATATCGTCGATGAGAAGTACATCTACTGTACGATATTTGTCACGGAATTTGTCTGCTGTTTTTTTACTAAGAGATTCAATAAGCTCGTTTGTAAAATCCTCACCCTTTACATAGATGATCCTTTTGCTAGGATCGTTCTGTGCTATAACATTTTTTATAGCGTACAGAAGGTGAGTTTTACCTAAGCCAGAGTTACCGTAGATGAATAGTGGGTTCTGAACCTCAAGACCAGCAGGGTCCTTTGCAACAGCAAGAGATGCCTTGTATGCAAGCTCGTTTGATTTACCTACAACAAAGGTTTCGAAGGTGTATTCGTCACCATAATGCTCTCCCTGTGCTACTGGCTGTGGAGCTACTGGCTTTACAGGCTCTTCAGGCTCTTCACCAGCAATTTCTATAATGAAATTAAATGGTGTACCAAAAACCTCTTCTGCTGCTAAATTTAATATTCCTATGTAGCTGTTTTCTATAACTGTTTTATTCAATTTATTAGGAACTGTAAGTATTATGTTTCCACTTTCAAAATCAAGCCCTATTGGCTTGATTTTTTTGATCCACGCATTATAAGCTACATCTGATATTGCTTTTTTTCCGTTGTCATTTTTGTTCTTAAGGTAGTCACAAATAACATCCCAGGCTTCGTTAAATGTATCCAAATATTCCACCTCTTTAATTAATTTTCTTTATTCTACATACAGTATTCATTTTAGCATATTTTTTGTTTTTTTTCAAATATTTTTTATTATTTTTCAAAAATCTTAACACAAAAAATTATATTAAATTTTTCGGCTTTTATGTACATTATAATGTGTTTTTTTAATAAAATAACACTATATATAGATTGCACTAAAAATTACTTATTTTTAAGCTAAAAAATTCAGAAAATATTATTGACGGATTTGAAAAATTAAGATATAATGCTAAATTGCAAGGTTAATATCCGAAAGGAGGATTTTCAAATGCTTAGAACATATCAGCCTAAGAAGCTTCACAGAAAAAAGGAGCATGGATTCAGAAAGAGAATGTCTGACAAGAACGGACGCAAAGTACTTGCTCGCAGAAGAGCTAAGGGTAGAAAAAGGTTGTCTTACTAAAAATTAAGACCACTTAACGGTGGTCTTTGTTTTTATGTAGAAAAACAATCAAATGCTTTCTATTTTTTACGGGATTGGATTAATTATGAAGATAATTACTATAAAAGAAAACAGAGATTTTCGTAGGATTTATAACAGAGGTAAGTCCTATGTGAATCCTATTCTTGTTGTTTATGTGCTAAAACAAAAATATGATGTAACAAGAGTAGGTATTACTACCAGTAAAAAAATAGGTAAAGCAGTACAACGCAACAGGGCAAGGCGTGTTATTATGGCTGCTTATAGAGAGCTGTACCCACAGCTAAAGGATGGGTATGACTTAATATTTGTAGCAAGAGGCAGAACACCGTTTTTAAAAAGCACTGATGTTTTGCGTTGTATGGAAAAGCAGCTAAAAAAAGCGGGTGTATTAAAATGAAACGCCCGCTAATTTGGCTAATTAAATTTTATAGAAAAAATATCTCACCTAAAACACCGCCAAGCTGTAAATTTACTCCTACCTGTTCTCAGTACGGTCTTGAGGCAATAGAAAGATTTGGAGCAATTAAGGGCGGTTTTATGACTTTATGGAGAATATTAAGGTGTAATCCTTTTTCGGGTGGTGGCTATGACCCTGTGCCTGAAAAAAGAGATAAATTAAAATAAAATAATAAAGATAAATAAAGGCAAGAGAGGAAGCCCAAAATATGATATTCGATACTATTGGTAGTTTATTTGGCTATATACTTTGGTTTTTCTTCAGTATTTTTAATAACTATGGTATAGCAATTATTTTGTTTACAATTGTTATTAAGCTGTTGATGTTCCCATTATCTGTCAGCCAGCAAAAATCAATGGCTAATAATTCTCGAATGGCTCAGAAGCAACAAGAGATAAGAGCGAAGTATGCAAACGACCCAAGAAAAGCAAATGAAGAAATTCAGAAGCTGTTTGAAAAAGAGGGTGGTATGCCTAACATGGGCTGTACGTCTATGTTTGTTCCTCTTTTTATACTTATGGGTGTATATTATGCAGTTGTAAATCCACTTACAAATACACTTCATATGGATAGTACTACTGTAACAAGTGCTCTTAACCAGCTTACTGTATTACCTGGTATTGGTAATCAGTTTACATCAATATACGGACAGATTGAAATAGTAAACATAGCAACACAGGAAAACGGACAGCTATTCCTTGCTCAGTATTTTAACCCTGCTGATATTACAAGTATATCAAACTATGCAGAAAGCTTTAATTTCTTAGGACTAAATCTTCTGGGCAGACCTAGCGACGGAATGTCTGTATTGATTATTATACCTATACTTTGTTTTATAACATCAGTTTTTTCTCAGGTTGTTACAATGTATATTCAGGGTACATTAAAGCAACAGCAGGGCTGTATGCTTGTAATGTTCTTAACTATGCCACTATTCAGTGCATACATCGCTTATGGTGTACCTGCTGCTGTAGGCTTCTACTGGATTATTTCAACAATTACAGGCTTTATACAGACACTGATTTTACAGAAGTTTTATAGTGCAAAGCATATGGTAGCAAAGCAAGAGGCACAGAGAGTTGCTTTATTAAGACAGCAGGAAGCAAATGTAGTATATTCTTATAATCCTCGTAAGAGAATTGATAATAATACAAATAATTCAAAAATTAACACAAAAAAGAAGAAAAAATAATTTTGAGGTGGAAACGTAATGTTAAGAGAAGCTATTGGCATTGGCGATACTGAAGAGCTTGCCAAGGAAGACGCACTGAACCAGCTATGTTTAGATAGTGCAAATGGTGTAGAATTTGAGGTTATCAAAAAGGCAGAGAAGAAGAAATTCGGCATTTTTGGTGGTAGCCCTGCAAAGGTAAAGGCTATATACAATGTTTCTGACGATGTTATTATTGAAGAAAAGCCAGAACCAGTTGCAGTGGTAAAGGAAGAGACAAAAGAGGTTGCTCCTGTAGTAAATGAAGAGCCAGCAGAGGCAGAGGCTATTGAAGCTCCTGTAGCTGTTGCAGAGAATGTAAACAGCGACTATGCTCCTGCTGAGGAAGCAAGAAAGTATGTTGAGAATGTTCTTAAGGCAATGGGTCTTGAGGATATTACAGTAGAGGTAGAAGAGAGCGAAGGCTCTGCTGAAATCAAATTGTCAGGCGAGCAGATTGGTGCTGTTATAGGCAGAAGAGGTGAAACTCTTGATGCACTTCAATATCTTGCAGGCTTAGTAGCAAACCATGTTGGTAACTCTTATTATAGAATTACAATTAACACAGGTAACTACCGTGAGAAGAGAGAGAAAACTCTTGAAATTCTAGGTAGAAAGCTTGCTTTCAAGGTTTTAAAGACTGGTAGAAACGTTTCTTTAGAGCCAATGAATCCATACGAAAGAAGAATTATTCACACTGCTGTACATAAGGTAAATGGTGCAATTTCATGGTCAGAGGGTGAGGTAACTAACAGACACGTTGTTATTGGCCCAGACCCTGAGTATAAGCGTCCTTACCGTAAGAATAATTATAACAACAATAACAACAGAGGTGGCAGAAGAGGCTACAACAACGGCTATGATAAGAAGAGAAGCTATAATAACCGTAATAGCAAGCCAAATAGCAACACTGCTCCTGTTGAAAGAGAGCCAAAAAATGAGGGTGGCAACTTCTCATTATATGGTAAGGTAGAGGCTAAGAATAATAATTAATAGCTTTTAAAAACCGTTCCACTATGTGGGACGGTTTTTTTGTGCGTTTTTTTGCTGTATATATTTATTTACGAAATATAAAATTAGTATTGAATTTTAATGTTTTATATAATATATTTTATGTATCGGAGGTGAAACATAATGAGTGAAGATTTTATTATTGATGATAAAGGCTCTAATCGTCATATTTGGACAATGGAGGAAGATGAAATTTGTTGCAGAAGATTTCTTGAATATTATGTTGTTAAAAGAAGCAATCTTGATACAGTTAGTTTTTTACAAATGCTTGCAAATGAGGTTCCAGAGGTTCCAGAGGGCTCGTTGAGAATGAAAATTCAAAATATTAAATATTTAACTGAGCAAGGAGGAATTAATGACACCTCTAATTTCAAAAGTCTTAATAATTATTCAAAGCAATGCAAAAAAGCATTCGATAAAGCGTTAAAGGATTTAAATATTGTGGTACAATAAATTTGATATTTTATTGCCTGTAAGAAGGTAATAATTACCTATAATTAAGCCCTACACAAAAATAACTCTTTGTGTAGGGCTTGTTTTTTTGTTTTAAAAATTAATTATAAAAGCTATTGACAAACAGGGTATAGGTGGCTATAATATAGACAGTTAATTAATTAGATAAATTTCTAATTAATTAATAATCGAAAAACAAACGGAGGAATCGTTATGGCTGATGTTTGGAAAGCGTTGGCAGACCCTACAAGAAGAAAAATACTGGAGCTTCTGAAAAAGAAGGATATGAACGCAGGAGAGATAGCTGAGGAATTTAATATGACAAAGCCGTCTATAAGTAATCACCTGAGTATATTAAAGCAGGCAGACCTTGTAGAGGCTGAAAAGCAGGGGCAGAATGTAATATATTCATTAAAAACAAGTGTGCTAGAGGATATTATGAATATGATTTCTAATTTAACAAATAGGGGAGAGAGTTAACAATGAAAAAGTTTATTTTACTTATTTTATCAGTAATCAATGCAGTAGCATCTGCTGTTTATATAGCTATGTCACCTTTAGATATTGTGCCATCACATTATAATATAATGGGTGAGGCAGACGCTTATTCATCAAAATGGTCAGCTATGCTTATGCCATGTGTTTTAGTTTTGCTGTCTGCAATTTATTTTGCACGTTGTATTTATGCAAAAAAAGCTAAATCAGAGGATTATGAAGAAAATAAGGAATTTAAAATTGTAGTAGCTATATTTGCTTTTTTTATAGTTTTATTCTGGTATTTTAATATAATTTGCGTTAACGGAAAAACAAATATTTCTGATTCGATGAGTGCTGTATTAAATATTGCAATGGGTGGATTGTTTATGTATTTAAGTAATATGTTTGGTAAAACAAAGCAAAACAGAATGTTTGGTATACGCCTAAGCTCTACATTAAACAGCAAATATGTATGGAAGAAAACTCATAGACTAGGTGGTTATTTAGGAGTTATAGCAGGCTTAATAATGGTAATTCTGGGTGTAATTTCTTTGGCTGTAAAAAAGGCTTCTGTGTATTTGCTACCTGCTTCTTTATTTATTTTCATAGTATTAGCTGTTATTATACCTATAATTTATTCATACGTATTATATGCTAAGGAGAAGAGCAGTAAATAATATCAATTATAAAAACCTGAAATTCAAGCAAAATGAATTTCAGGTTTTTTAGCTTTTATAGAAACGATAAAGTTTTCCACAGAAAACGATTTCTTGTGGAAAACTTTATTGTTTATGAGATCATTTGAGTAATTGCTACTATGCAGGACATTGTAAATATAGAAAGTATTGTTGACAGTGAAACTAGGTTTACAGAAAGCTCGGTATCCTTGTTAAATTTGGTTGCAAACATAGTTGTAGTTGCAGCTATTGGTGCACTTACTGCTATTGCTACTGTGATTAGTATATTACCTCTTACTCCACATAAATACATTATAGAAATAAATATAGCAGGTATAGCTATAAGCCTTACAAGTGCAGACAGCCAAGCCTGTTTGTCCTTTAAGCCTGCTGAAATTTTACAGCCCGAAAGATAAAAGCCGATAATAAACATTGGCAGTGGTGTATTCAGGCTTGCAAGATATTTTACAGGCTGTGCAACTACGGCTGGTAGTCTGAAGGATAGCAGGAAGAATATCAACGCTATAAATACTCCCAGTATTCCAGGGTTAAGAAGTAAAGCTTTGGCTGATATTCCCTTTTTATCGCCACTCATACATATAACGCCGTAGGTCCATAAAAAGATATTGAATATTCCTACAAAGGCTGCACCATATAGCACGCCCTCCTGACCTATAATTGCTTGTTGCAATGGTAACGACATAAATCCACAGTTAGAAAAAACTGTACCAAATCTTAAAACAGCCTTTTTGTCTATGTCTTTTCCTCTGAATACAAGTGTGACTACTATTATAGAGAATAGATGAGCACCTATTGCACATAACGCAGTTATACCAAGATTTACAAGAATTTCAGGGTTGAAATCAACCTGATATGCGTTGATAATTACACATGGAGTAACAAAGTAAAGTACAATGTCGGTTATGTTTTTTGAAGTAGCCTTGCTTAAAAATCCGATTTTTCCACAGATGAATCCAACACCGATTAATATAAAAAGTATAACCACCTGTTCACTTACCGTTAAGAAGTTATTTATAATCATAAAAAATATCCCTTCATTATCATTTTTACAATATAAGAGCTTTGCCAAAAGTAATGGCAAAGCTCTTAATCTTATGTAAGTGCTATTAAATTTATTATTTACACTTTATATTTTAGTAATGCAAAGAAAATAAAATAATTATCTTATTTCTTAAAGCTAACAATCATATCGTCAGGCTCGTTGCTATCCTCTGTAGCTATTTCGATAGGAGTTCTGACAGTAGGCTTTTCTACGCTTTCAGTAGTTTCTTCTTCAATGCTAGAGATAGTAGCAACCTTAGTATCCTCAGCCTCAAAACCGAAGCTACCACCAAGAGGCACATTTTCAAGTACGATAGGCTCTTTCTCGACAGGAGCATACTCCTTATCTAGTGCTTCATTGCCACCAAATCCAAAGCGACCACCCATAGCAACAGGCTCGCTGTCAGTTTCTGCAACAGGCTCTTCTGTAGCTTTAACAGCAGGCTCTTCTGTAGGCTCTTCTTCAATGTTAGAAATAGTAGCAACCTTAGTGTCCTCAGTCTCAAATCCAAAGCTACCACCTAAAGGCACATTTTCAAGCACGATAGGCTCTTTCTCGACAGGAGCATATTCCTCGTCTAATGCCTCATTGCCAC
>JAXJTP010000018.1:0-7066 GCA_036309525.1 Acutalibacteraceae bacterium
ATGCCGTTTTCAACGGCATTTTAAAAAGACGATTATGCGTTAAGGACTCTGTCCTTAAAACCTGTAAGGGGTTTCACATAATGCAACCAATCCCTACGGGATTGATTGCGGCAATCAATTTGCTTCGCAAATTGGTTGCATGACCCAAAAGCCTTTAAAAAGGCTTTACCCAAACTTTAGGTTTTGGTTTATGATAATTCTTAACTGCTTTACAAACCCAAATCACAAAATCGTATCTGGATTAATATCAACATACGCTGTAACGCTGTTAAAGCTTTTATCCTTGCTGAAATCAATTAAAAGCTCCGAAAGCATTTTTCTGAAATCAGCACTGTTTCTGAATTTCATAACACATTTAAATCTGTATTTATTATTAATTCTATTTATAGAAGCACTGGAGCACCCCAACACACGCAAAGGTATATGCGAGTATTCGCTTTTTGCCTTTTCGATAAGTCTTTTGGTAAACTCCTGTGCTGAATTTTCTGTTTTCTGTTCATTTTCTCCCACAAAGCCAACCATACATATATCCGAAAATGGTGGATAAAGCATAGCCTTACGCAGAAGAATTTCATTTTTATAAAAGGTATCGTAATCCTGCTTTGCTGACAGTAAAATTGTAGGATTATCGGGTGTAAAGGTCTGAATTATTGCACTACCCTCTAAATCTCCTCTGCCAGAACGTCCTACCACCTGTGTAAGCAGTGAAAAGGCTCGCTCGTAGCTTCGGTAATCGTCAGAATAAAGCATTTGGTCTGCTGATAAAACACCTACTAATGTAACATTAGGAAAGTTAAGTCCCTTTGCTACCATCTGAGTGCCTATCATAATATCATATTTACCCTCTGCAAAATCATTAAGCTTTTTTTCGTGCGAAAATTTAGCAATGGTAGAGTCTGCGTCAAGCCTTAATATTTTTGCATTCGGGAATGCGTCCATAAAGGTTTGCTCTGCCTTTTGTGTACCTAAGCCCGAAAATCTTAAGCCATAGCTTTTGCAAACAGGACATTGCTGTTGTAAAGGCTCTGAATAGCCACAGTAGTGGCACATAAGCCTGTTATTGTCGGAATGATAGGTAAGTGATATTGAACAGTTAGGGCAAGAAACAACCTCGTTACAGCTTTTGCACGAAACAAAGGTGTTGTAGCCTCTACGGTTAAGCAGAATTATAGATTGTCTGCCCTTTTCAAGATTTTTCTCAATCGCCTTTAAAAGCACACTACCCACACCACTGTAATTACCTCTTTGCTGTTCCTCGTTCATATCTGCGATAATAACCTTAGGCAAGCGAGCATTACCATAGCGTGCTGTAAGCCTGTTTATAGAATATCTGCCCTTCTGGCAGTTATAAAAGCTTTCAACAGATGGTGTAGCCGAGGCTAGCAACAGCAGGCAATTATGCTTGTTGCAACGAAATTTTGCAATATCTCTTGCGTGAAAGCGTGGGTTAGACTCTGACTTGTAGGTGTATTCCTGCTCTTCGTCCATAATAATCAAGCCTATATCATCAAACGGAGCAAAAACAGCACTTCTTGTACCCACTGCAATTTTTGCATAGCCATTTTTTACACGCTTCCATTCGTCAAGTCGCTCTCCTACCGAAAGCCCACTATGAAAAACAGCTACTCCTTGTCCATATCTGCCTGTAAAAAGATTAATAAGCTGTGGTGTAAGTGCTATTTCTGGCACCATTACAATAACGCCCTTATTATCCTTTATAGCTGTGTCGATTAATCGCATAAAAACAGAGGTCTTACCCGAGCCTGTTACACCATAAAGCAACGACACCTGCCCCTTACCCGATTTATATCTTCTGGTTAAGTCATCATATGCCATTTGCTGTTCCAGCGTGAGCCTTATCTCACTATCTGAATTTTTAACACTTCGGTATATTGCAGGAGTTCTGAAAACCTCTGTTTCAAAATATTCAGCCATACCTTTTTTTACCAGAGCATCGGCAACTGATTGTGTACAGCCTGTATAATAGCAAAGCTCCTTTACTGACAGGGCATACGCTACATTAAGCATTTCGTACACCTCTGACTGCTTTGGTGTAAGCTTTGTGGTTGTATTTTCGCCTGTAAGGCGTATCATTTTCTGTGACTTGTCGCCTATTCGCCTTGAAGCCTCGTCGTGCTTATCAAGCACACCCATCATAGACATTGTGTGAAGTACAGGGTTTGTGCTGTCTAAGCCTAAATCCTTATGAATAGCAGAGGCACTTGCTGGCTTTTTTCGATGTAAAAGATAGCTATACACCTGCTCCTGAAGCTCATCTAGGAATACAGTATCATATTCATAATCTGCATTAATGCTGTACATTGCATTGAATTTATAATTTATACCAACAGGTAGCATAGCACATATACAGTCGTACATAGTGCAATAATATCTGTTCTTCATAAATTCAACCAACAAAAGCATTTCATCAGACAAAACAGGCTTTTCGTCAAGCACGTTTAAAATCATTTTATAGCCCTTTGTGTCACCATTAAAGGATTTTCTGTACATAATCATAGCCTGCTTTTGTCTGTTGCCTCTGCCAAATGGTACAACAGCTCTGCAACCAGCCTTTGCCTTTTCTATAAGCTCTGTTGGAACAATATATTCAAAAATACGGTCAAAGCTGTATGTTGCCTTGTCTATTGCCACGCCAACAAGCACAGCAGTTTCAGACAAAGCAACATTTTCAGAATTTTCAGCCATTTTATCAGTCGTTTACATCTGGCTCTAAAATTGCATACTTATGATTTTCAAAATCCTTAATTGCAGCAAGAACAGGCTTTTCGTCTACAACAATACCCATCTCTGAATTTTCTGCAGAAATCTCTCTTGCTCTTTTTGCCACTGCAATCACCAGTGAATATCTTGTTATTTTGTTTTGTAGCATATCATCTACTGAAGGTCTACGCATTTGCATCTTCTAACACTCCTTTAATAAAATCTAAATTATAGCTTGTTTTCATTCCCTCAACCTCTATAACCGACTTAACATCATCAATGCACTTTTCAAGCTCGCCATTTACAACTATATAGTCATATTTAGGTGCCTGCTTGATTTCGGTTATAGCTGTTTTTAGTCTTTCCTGAATTACTTCTTCAGTTTCGGTTCCTCTTTTACGAAGTCTTCTCTCTAAAGTTTCCCACTTATCTGGCATAATAAACAGAGTTACAGCCTGTGGCATACTCTCCTTTACCTTCATAGCTCCCTGAACCTCTATTTCAAGGATAATATTTTTACCCTGTTCAATAGTATTCTCAACATATTCTCTTGGGGTACCATAATAATTATTGCAGTATTCTGCGTATTCAATCATCTGGTCGCTTTCAGCCTTAGCTAAAAATTCCTCTTTAGTAAGAAAGAAGTAATTTACACCGTGCTCCTCGCCCTCTCGTGGCTGGCGTGTGGTAGCAGATATTGACAATGCAAATTCGTCTGCATCCTTAAGCAATTCCTTTACAACTGTACCCTTACCAACACCCGAAGGCCCTGATATTACCAGAATTTTACCCTTACTCATTATCATCAACCTCCTCAATTACTGCCCTGTTGCCTAAGCTTTCTGGGTTAATAGCCGATAAAATGATATGCTCACTTTCTGCAATTATTACAGAACGGGTTTTTCTGCCATAGGTAGCATCAATAAGCATACCCTGCTCTTTAGCGTCCTGAATAATTCTTTTAATCGGTGCAGAGTCAGGCGATACTACTGCAATAACCTTATCTGCCGAAACAAAATTACCAAAGCCTATATTAATCAGCTTCATAGTAAAACCTCATTATTCTATGTTCTGTATTTGCTCTCTTATTTTTTCAAGCTCTGCCTTTATGTCAACTACAATATGTGCAAGCTGTGCGTCCTGCACCTTTGAGCCTATTGTATTAGCCTCTCGGTTCATCTCCTGTAGGATAAAATCAATTTTTCTGCCTACCGAGCCTTCACCACTCAATATTTTATCAAACTGTTCAAAGTGACTTCTTAATCTTACTGTTTCTTCAGCAACAGCAACCTTGTCGGCAAATATTGCTGCCTCTGTAATAATACGCTGTTCGTCAACTGCTACAGTAGATAAAATCTCGTTCATTCTTTCTGTAAGCTTATTTCTATATTCTACAACAGTCTGTGGAGAACGCTCCTCTACCCTTGATACAAGCTCCAATATGGTCTTACATCTACTGCTTATATCCTCATATAGCTTTTCACCCTCAAGCTGACGCATAGAAACAAAGTTATCAAGTGCCTCATCTAAAACAGGCTTAACATTATTCCATACCTCGTCCTCGTCTGCCTGTGGCTTGCTTACCTTAAAAATATCACCATATCTTGCAACAGCTGTAACCGAAATATCATCGCTTAGCTCATATCTTTCAGCAAGCTCACACAAAGCGTTTACATAGCCTGACGCTAAGCTGTGGTTAATTGTTACAACAGCCTGCTCGGTTTCGTCTACACCTATATTTACATAGATATCTACCTTACCACGAAATACCCTTTGCTTAACCACTGACTTAATTTTTTCCTCAAGAAATCCCATTTCTCGTGGTGTTCTGCAATTAAGCTCAAAATATCTGTGGTTTACAGAACGAATTTCTACAGAGATTTCTCTGTTATTTACAGTTTGTCTGCTACCACCGTAGCCAGTCATACTTTTTACCATTATTACCTCACCTTTTTCAACAGCGTATAATTACTGCATTGTAAATTATATTTTACCATTTTAACAAGCAAATTGCAACTGTTAATCGCTGTATTGTAAGCACCTATATCCATAATAGAAATTTTAAAAAATTTCTTAATAGTTTAATTAAGCACAAAAAACACTCCATAAAGCATAACAGCCTTATGGAGTGTTTAATTTAAAGAGATGTTTTTTACTCTTTATAATTTTTTGATGTTAATTATTCAGAAAAGCCTGACTCTACAAGCTTTACTAAGCCCTCAACAGCAGCACTCTCGTCGCTACCGTCAGCAAGAATCTTAATTGTTGTACCACCAACAATGCCAAGTGAAAGTACACCAAGTAAGCTTTTAGCGTTTACTCTTCTCTCATCCTTCTCAACCCAGATTGAAGACTTAAACTCATTAGCCTTCTGAATAAAGAATGTTGCTGGACGAGCGTGAAGACCCACCTGATTCTGAACCTCTACTTCTTTTACAAACATAATAAATCCCTCGCACTCAATATAAATTTCACAATGGTAAATAATTGTTATTGATATTATAGCACAATAGAAAAAACCGTCAATAAAATTATCGCAAGTTTAGATTTTGTGTCAGCATTTTTTAAATATATATATTAATTTTTGTCTATTTTAACTATTGATTTATGTTAATCTATACCTTATAAATCAACCTGATATTTCTACCTGTTGACACTTTAACCAAAACTCCTGTGCATTTACATCAATTAATATACAATATCACCCTAAACACAGCTCTGTTTTTGTTTATATATTATTTTATACAGCAACACAGCTTATATGTTGCAAAAATTGTACACTTATGTGAACAAGGCATTGTTTTTATTGCAAAGCATGGCTTCATATGATAAAATTAGGCTACCAATAATTAAGGAAGTTGATAGTATGGAACAGTTTTTAGAAATAGGTAAAATAGTAGGCACACACGCACTTAAGGGCGAGCTCAGAGTTGACCCATGGTGCGATTCTCCACAATTTTTATGTAAATTCAAGGAGCTATATTTAGCTAAGGGGGCTACCAAGCTAAGTGTAAAATCACGCCCACATAAAAACATTGCCATTGTAAAGGTAAAGGGTGTAGACACTATTGAAGAGGCTGACAAGCTAAAGGGTAAAATCCTTTATATGAACAGACAAGACGCAAACCTTGCAGAGGGCGAGTATTTCATTCAGGATCTTATGGGAATGGAAGTGCTTGATGTAGACAACGGCACAAAATACGGTACATTAACAGAGGTTTTCAAAACAGGTGCAAACGATGTTTATCAGGTAACTGACGAAAACAAAAACAATTACCTTATCCCTGTTATAGACGAGGTTGTAATTTCTGTAAATCTCGAAGAAAACAAGGTGCTTATAAGACCATTAAAGGGGATTTTTGACGATGAGGATTGATATTATCACTCTATTCCCTGAAATGTGCAGTGCAGTTTTAGGAGAAAGCATTATAGGCAGAGCTGTAAAAAGTGGTGCTGTCGAAATTGTATATCATCAGCTACGTGACTATGCCTATGATAAACATAAAAGAGTAGACGATACTCCTTATGGTGGTGGTATGGGAATGGTAATGAAAACCGAGCCTATTGCACTATGCTTTGAGGATATTTGCAAACAGCTTGGCAAAAAGCCACATTTTATTTATATGTCACCAATAGGCGAGGTTTTAAAGCAGGATAAGGTTAAGGAAATGGCTGTAAAGTATGAAAATATCTGTATTCTTTGTGGTCATTACGAGGGTGTAGACCAAAGAGTACTTGACCTGCTTGTTGATGAGGAAATCTCTATAGGTGATTATGTACTTACCGGTGGCGAGCTACCTGCAATGGTGCTTACAGACTCCATATGCAGAATGCTACCTGGTGTGCTTTCTAATGATGAATGCTTTACAGAGGAAAGTCATTTCAGTGGCTTACTTGAATACCCACAGTACACAAAGCCAGCTGTATGGAGAGATATGGAGGTTCCTGATGTTTTACTTTCGGGTCACCACGCAAATGTTGACAAATGGCGACATAAGCAATCTCTTATAAGAACAAAAACAAATCGCCCAGATATGTTTGAAAAATACAAGCTTACTCCACAGGATAAAAAGCTGTTGGATGAGTAAGAAAATTTCTTATTGTAATAGTGAGAGAGATAAATTTGGGTTTGTAGGTGTGAGCTAACGCTCACACCATAGGAAAGACACCTTAAAAGTTTTGATTAAACTTTTTCAAAAGTTTATGGGGTCATGCAACCAATTTGCGAAGCAAATTGATTGCCACAATCAATCCCGTAGGGATTGGTTGTATTATGCAAAGCCCTCGTGGGATTTTACGCAATCAATCCCTATGGGATTGGTTACATTAGGCAACGCCCTTTAAC
>JAXJTP010000019.1:0-2425 GCA_036309525.1 Acutalibacteraceae bacterium
AAGAAAACTGCTTGAGGATATGAAATCAAAAGGTCAGCTCACTGGTGGTATGCAAAAGGCTTTAGCCAATATGCTACATATCAATGAAAGACAAGTACGCAAGTATGAGCGTATCTGTAACGAGCTGTCAGAGGATGAACAAGAGCAGATTATAAACAATGAGGTTAGTATTAATGACGGTTACAAAGTTGCACAGGAACGCAAGAATGAGCGTGTAACAAGCAACAAGTCAGAGCTTGAAGCCGACAGCGTTGAAGATGTTCCAGCAGAAAAGAAAATAGGTACTCTTGCTGATGAACCAACATATCAAGCGATACAAAATAAAAATTCAGAGCAAGACACAGAGGAAACTCAAGACACTTCTGATGAAAAAACATTTGAGAATATACAAGATGATTTTAAAGAAAGTGTACTTGATTATGTGTTCAGACTTTACGGAAAAGATAAGCTGATTAAATTTTATAAATCATTTATTCCAACGCAAAATGAAGCAATAGATTATTTCGTATCAAACTTTAGTCTAGGATTGAAACCCGTTGTTAAGATGGATAAAACAAATAAAAACATTTCAATTAATAACGATAAATATACAATAAGTTATATTGATATTTTAATAAGACGATACATTCGAGAGGAGCAATAACAATGGAGATAACAAAAATATATGTAAAACCACTAAAACAACGCTCAAAAAGATTATGTGGAACAGCAAGCATTATACTAGATAATATGATGGCAATTAACGATATAAAAATCCTTTACATTGAAAAGGACAGACGATTTTTTATAGAGTTTCCTAACGATTATAAAGCTAAAAAAGCAAGACGAGAAATTATAGCACCACTTAATCGTGAAACAAGAGAGTATATAGAAAATGAGGTATTAAAAGAGTTTTTTATTCAAGATAAAATAAAATACGGTAGATTGTTTGTAGAGTAATAGGTAAGCAAAAGAAGCAGAGCGTTAATGTTCTGCTTCTTTTATTTGCAAAGAAAGGGTGTTGTTAAGTTATGTATTTACTCTGTCGAAACAATGACTTTGTAATTTATAAATTCAATGATAAACACACAGCTTTGAAATACGCTCAAGAGCTTCGTCAGCTTTATCCTGATGTTAATTATTATGTTAAAGAGGTTAAAAACAATAAACCAAGTACGCAAGCACAATTTATTGTGAGATGAAAGGAGCAAAGCAGATGGATTTTATGAATATAAGTGCTATTCTTTTTTCGGTGTTTTTTATAGGAATATATTTATGGTACTTAACATCAAAACCAAAAGAACAAAAGCAATTATTAACTAAACTTATAGAATTTTCAAACAACGAAAAAGTCATAAGTGTTAAGGAGTTGTTGTTAGGTTTTTCACGCTCATCTAAACACAATTTAACAGAGGTTTTTGATTGTTGTGAGAATTTCAACAATGCTTTATTAACTGATGAAGTGTTTATAAGTTTATACTATAACGATGTTGAAAATTTACAATGGGCATTAAAGCTAAAGAAACCTGTTGGCAAAATTTGTATTAGTAAAAAAACAGGAGAAAATGATAACCAATCCACTGACAGTATGTGTGTAGAAGAAAAGGTAGGTTACAGTATATTACACGGTGAAGTAAAAATAAATGAGCTTTGTTTTGCTGAACGAACAGGCAATAAATCATTTTATATTTACTCTTTTAGACATTGTAGAGATTGTAAAAATGAAGAAGAATATCAGCAAACACTTGAATTGTTACATTCAGATATTAATCGTTTACCAAATGGCAGGCTTAGAAGAAATCTAGAAGAAGTGTATGATAGCTATTCTGACTATAAATACTGTTTGAAGTGTAAAATGATGTAGCAATGGGTGTGAAATATAATGGAAAACAACAAAGTAATAGTGCAAAGAAGCAGTAGGAGATGAAGCAATGATTGTAAAGCTATTAGGGTTTAATGTGCAAGATTTTATTACAAATGAAAGAGCTTCTTACCAAGAAAAATTACAGATGTTTAAAAGACAAAAACAAAAAGAGTTGTTATTTATATGGTTAGAAATAATTTTAGTTTTGTCGATAATATGTCAATTTTCGTATTACACCCGTATAAAAAACAGTGTGATGGCTAGTTTAGGGATATTATTGGTAGGTATATCAGTAGGAATACTATTAAAAAATAAAATGTTTGATAATATCTATTTTTCAAAACAACCTAAAGAAGATTTTGAATTTGAATTTATACAAGCTATTATTGAAAACAAAAATATAACTTCAGCCGAAATATTTTATGATTCTATTTGTTTGCAATATAATAGACCTGTTCGATAACCTACATTTGGAAATTATAAATACCACAAATTAAAGAAACACGCAAAGCGAATCTTCTACGTTTATTTCTGTAACGAGAAGATAAAATTTTAAATCTTTTTATATAACGATTGATATGC